>JAEEUO010000133.1 GCA_016286935.1 Bacillota bacterium
AAGTTCGGCAACATCGACGTTTCCGCGCTCCAGGCGCTCAAGATGGACGCCGGTCCGGTCGTCGCCGACGCGAAGAAGGCGCTCCCCGCGCTCCTCGCCGCGCTGAAGGGCTACCGGGCTCCGTACGCGGACGAAGTGAAGAACGCCGTCGCGGACTGGAACCGCGAATGGGACCGCCTCGCCGCGAAGAAGTACGGCCCCGGCTACGTTCCGGAGGTCAACGACGCGAACGCCGCTTCGGGCGACCGGTTCGCGAAGGACCTCGGCGCCTCCCTCACCCAGACCGAGGTCGTCGCCGCGATCAACATGGCGATGGATCCGGAGGACGCCGTCATCGGCTCTTCGGGCTCCCTCCCCGGCGACATGCAGCGCATGTGGCGCGCGCGCGGCCTCGACACGTACAACATGGAATACGGCTACTCCTGCATGGGCTATGAGGTCAGCGGCGCGCTCGGCGTGAAATACGCGATCGGCGACGGTCACGACGTCTGGTCGATGGTCGGCGACGGTTCGTTCGTCATGCTCCACTCCGAACTCCTGACGGCCGTTCAGGACCGCAAAAAGATCAACGTCTGCGTCTTCAACAACGCCTCGTTCGGCTGCATCAACAACCTCCAGGTCGGCCACGGCAACGAAACGCTCTGCACCGAGCTCCGGTTCCGCACGGGCGACGGCGGCCACAACGGCGATTTCATTCCCGTCGACTTCGCGAAGATCGCGGAGGGTTACGGCTGCAGGGCCTACACCGTCCGCACGCGGAAGGATCTCGACGACGCCATCGCCGACGCGAAGACCGTGAAGGACGTTCCGGTCGTCTTCGACATCCGCGTCCTGCCGAAATCCATGACGGACGGCTACGGTTCGTGGTGGCGGTGCGGCGACGTCGAGGTCTCCGAACGGCCGGGCCAGGCGGCCGTCTGGGAGGACCATCTCGCCCATCTCAAAGACGCGCGCAAATACTGATCCGCTTCATCCCCTGCCCCGCGCCCCGCGCGGGGCTTTTTGATTCCGCGAAAAACTTTTTTGAAAACCCTCTTGACAAATATATCGGCTGACGATATAGTAGAGTCACGATATATCGGCAGCCGATATAACGGCAGCCGAAACAACAGACGGAGAGGAACGATATGAACGAAACTGCAGCCCTGACCGAGGCGACGTACTACATCCTCCTGTCGCTCTGGACGCCGCAGCACGGCTACGGCATCATGCAGAGGGCGGAGGAACTGTCGGAAGGCCGCGTCCGCCTCGCGGCCGGAACGCTCTACGGAGCGCTCTCCCAGCTCACGACCAAGGGCTGGATCATCCTCCTTCCGGTCGATGAGGCGAGCCGGCGGAAGGATTACGCGCTGACCGACAAGGGTCGCGCCGTGCTGAAGGCGGAGATCGAACGGCTTCGCGGGCTCGTCCGGAACGGCGACCGCGTCGTGAACGGAGAAGACGTATTGCGGATCAGCGGAGGAGAAGTTCTCCGGGAGGAAGAGAAATGAGTGAAAAGAGAACGGTCGTCAAATGGTGGTGGGTCTGGGATTTCGATAAGGAAGAGGAGTGGCTGAACGAGATGGCGCTCCAGGGCTGGGCGCTCTGCGCGGTCAACTGGATCCGCTATACGTTCGAGAAGACGGAACCCGGCGAATACACGGTCCGGACGGAGATGCGCGTGCCGGACGCGGACTACGTCGGATTCCTGAACGAGACCGGCGCGGAATTCGTCGGGCGCTGCTTCCAGTGGATCTACGTCCGCAAGAAGACGGAGGACGGGCCGTTCGAGCTCCTTTCGGACATCGATTCGCGGATCGCCCATCTCGAGCGGATCTGCCGGATCCTCTCGGTGTTCGGCTTCGCGAACCTCGCGATCGGCATCGCAAACAGCGTGAACGGCTTCCGCTTCGGCTGGATCAACGTCGCCTGCGCGACGCTCCTGATGTACGCCCTCGGCCGGATCCAGGGCAAGAAAGAAGCGCTCGAGCGCGAGCGGCTGGTTCACGAATAGGCGGTAACGAACGAATCACAGGGGCGGTCCCGGAGACCGCCCTTTTCTTTTTCGCGAATTGTGTATTTTGTTTATCAAACTATCTCAAAAAGTGATATGATGATTGTATGCAAAGGCCCGCCGCCTCCGGCGGTCCGATATCGTTCCGAACGTTATGATGAAAGGAATCCCATCTATGTCACGCCATACTTTCTCCAAGATCTGCGACGGCAACGAAGCGGCCGTTCACGCCGCGTACGCGTTCTCCGAGATCGCGTCGATCTTCCCGATCACGCCGTCGTCTCCGATGGCCGAAAAGGCCGACGAGTGGTCGGCGAACGGCCGGAAGAACATCTTCGGCCAGCCCGTCCGCGTCGTCGAGATGCAGTCCGAGGCCGGCGCGAGCGGCGCCTGCCACGGCGCGCTCGAATGCGGCGCCCTCGCGACGTCGTTCACCGCCTCCCAGGGCCTGATGCTGATGATCCCGACGATGCACCGCATCTCCGGCCAGCGCCTCCCGGGCGTCCTCCACGTCGCGGCCCGCACCGTCGGCACCCACGCCTTCTCGATCTTCGGCGACCATTCCGACGTCATGAACTGCCGCCAGACCGGCTTCGCGATGCTCGCGTCCGGCTCCGTCCAGGAGACGGCCGACCTCGCAGGGATCGCCCACCTCGCGGCGATCAAGGCCCACATCCCCTTCCTCCACTTCTTCGACGGCTTCCGGACCTCCCACGAGATCCAGAAGATCGAGCTGATCGACTACGACGCCTTCGCGGGCCTCGTCGACAGGGACGCCCTCGCCGCCTTCCGCGCGAACGCGCTGAACCCGGAGGACCCGCGCCAGCGCTCGCTCGTCGACAACGGCGACGTCTACTTCCAGATCCGCGAATCGTCCAACGCCGACTACGACGCCCTTCCCGGGATCGTACAGGACTATATGGACCGGATCGCGGAGCTGACCGGCCGCTCCTACCACCTCTTCGACTACTTCGGCGCTCCCGACGCGGACCGCGTCGTCGTCGCGATGGGCAGCGTCGCCGGATGCGCGCGCGAGGTCGTCGACTACCTCAACGGCCGCGGCGAAAAGGTCGGCTTCCTCCAGGTCCACCTCTTCCGCCCGTTCAGCCGCGCCCATCTCCTTGCCGCGATGCCGAAGACGGCGAAACGCGTCGCCGTGCTCGACCGTGTGAAGGAGGCCGGCTCGATCGGCGAACCGCTCTACGAGGACGTCTGCGCCGCGTACATCAACGACGCCTCCCGCCCCGCGATCTACGCGGGCCGCTTCGGCCTCTCCTCGAAGGACACGACGCCGGCTCAATTGAAGGCCGTGTTCGACAACCTCGCGCTCGCGGAACCGAAGGACCACTTCACCGTCGGCATCGAAGACGACGTGACCCGCACCTCCCTCCCCGTCGGCGGACCGATCGTCACGGAGCCCGCCGGAACGGTCGCGTGCAAGTTCTGGGGCCTCGGCTCGGACGGCACCGTCGGCGCGAACAAGAACTCGATCAAGATCATCGGCGAAACGACCGATAAATACTGCCAGGCCTACTTCGAATACGATACGAAAAAGAGCTTCGGCATCACGAAATCCCACCTCCGCTTCGGCGACCACCCGATCCTTTCGGAATACTACGTCACGAAGGCCGATTTCGTCGCGTGCCACAACGCGTCGTTCCTCCGCAAGTACGACATCATCACCGAGCTCAAGCCCGGCGGGTCGTTCCTTCTGAACTGCGAATGGAACGAGGACGAGCTCGAAAAGCACGTCCCCGGCGAGATCCTCTCCTACATCGCGAAGAACAACATTGATTTCTACACGATCGACGCGAACCGGGAGGCGCAGGACCTCGGCCTCGGCAACCGTCCGAACATCATCCTCCAGGCCGCGTTCTTCAAGATCGCGAACATCATTCCGCTCGAGGACGCCGTCCGTCACATGAAGGACGCCGCCGCGAAGACGTATCTCAAGAAAGGCGAGGCCGTCGTCCGCATGAACCAGGATGCCGTCGACCGCGGCGTCTCCGCGCTCGTGAAGGTCCGCGTGAAGGACAGCTGGAAGGCGCTCACCGACCCCGCCGTCGCGCCCGTCGATCCGTCGCTGCCGCCGGTCATCCGCGACATCCTCGTCCCGATCAACGGCCAGAAGGGCGATCTGCTCCCCGTCTCCGCGTTCACCGGCATGAAGGACGGCACGATGCCGCTCGGCACGTCCCGCTACGAAAAGCGCGGGATCGCGACGGCGCTGCCCGTCTGGGACGCGGCGAAGTGCCTCCAGTGCAACATGTGCTCGTTCGTCTGCCCGCACGCCGTCATCCGTCCGTTCCTGCTGACCGGTGAAGAGGCGAAGAACGCGCCCGAAACCGTG
>JAEEUO010000134.1 GCA_016286935.1 Bacillota bacterium
CGAGCGCGGCCACGATCGATTGGTCGTCCGGAATCTCCTGGGTGTACGGGTTGCCGTCGGGATCGTCGTTTGGGTCCGGGCCGGGTTCGGGACCGGGTTCCGGTTCGCCGCCCTGCTGGTTGTTGTCCGGACCGGGGTTCGGGTTCTGGTTGTTGTTGCCGCCGGAGTTGCCGCTCTGGCCGGAGTTTCCCTGCTGGCCGCCGGAGCTGCCGCCGCCCGAGTTCCCGCCGCCGGAGGAATTGCCGCCTCCGCCGACGTGGCCGCCGTTCGCGATGATCTGTTGGGTCGCCTCGCCGCCGGTAAGGTCGGCGACCGGCGTCGGGTTGTTGATGGAGAGGTAGCCGATGCCGTTCACGCCGGTCCCGCCGTTCATCTTGTCGACGTACTGGGACGGGGTGATGCCGGTGCCGTATTTCTCCGCGTTGTACGAGCCGGTCCCGCGGCGGCGGATGCCGTAGTCGATGACGTCGCCCTGTTTGGGGTAATGGACGGCGCCGTATTCGAGCACGTTTCCTTCATAGTCGATCAGCGTCCAGCCGCTTCCGCCGCACTGGGGGCACTTGCCGACATTGCCCGCCTGGCGGCATCTGCACGCCATGCGGTGCGTCCCGCCGCACGAGTCGCAGAGATATTTGCCGAGGCCGCCGCAGATCTCGCAGTTCATCTTTCCCGTGCCTTCGCAGTCCGGACACGCGTTTCCGTTGTCGACGCCGCTTCCGTGGCACCGGACGCATTCGACCTTTCCGCTTCCGTCGCAGCCGATCGGCGTTCCGTCGCCGGCGTGGTTCGTGCCGCACCTCCGGTAGCCGTTCGCGTCGCAGTCATGGCAGGCGATCCAGCCGTCGCCGAGCTTGTCCGCGGCCGGCATGTTCGTGTCGAGCGTGTTGTTCGGGTTGCAGTTTCCGCAGATCCCCGTCCCGTAGCAGACCGAGCAGACGCTGTACGCCGGGTCCGCCGCGTGGACGTCAAGGGGGAGCGCCGACGCGAGGAGGAGCGCCGCGAGAAGAATCGTCAGACCGAATAACAGACCTTGTTTTTTCATTTCTTTTCACCGTTTCTGAGCGTTGCGGGATTCAGGTCCGTCATGAAAGCTGTTTTCGATGTGCGAGAAGGCCTCTAATCGCCCCTCTCGCGGGGTTTTTGCCGTTTGGCGGGCCAATTCCCGTTTCGGAGGAAAAACCGCGCAAATCGGCGTTTTTTGTCCGGCCAGGAGCCGTCACCGGATCGCGCACGCGAGGATGCCGAGCAGCGTCTCGAGATCCGTTCCGTCCGGGTCCTTCGCGGGGCTGTACTCGACGCACTCGAATGCGGCGACGTCCGCCTCCTCGAAGAACAACAGGAGCGCGTTCTCGACCTCGATCGGGACGAGGCCTCCGGGGATGTTGTAGCCGGTCGCCCGGAAGATCGACGGGTTGAGGACGTCGACGTCGAACGAGATCACGGTCTTCTTTCCCCGGACGGCGCGGAGGACGTCCTCGACGACGGCGTTCATGCCGCGGCGGCGGACCTCCGCTCCGGTGTGGCAGGTGCAGCCGGCCTGTTCGAGGATCCCCCACTCGGGGTCGTCAACGGAGCGCGGGCCGATGAAGTGGATGTTTTCGCCGCGGATGTCCGCGTCGTTCCGTCCGATCTTCAGGCGCGGGACCGTCAGGCCGAGCGCCTCGGCGAGATCCATGCCGTGGATCATATGGGAGGCGGACGATTCGATCGTGTTGATGTCGGTGTGGGCGTCGATGTAGATCAGCGCGAGATCGTCCGCGCCGAACGTCTCGCCGGCCGCCGCGAGCGTCCCCATCGCGACGGAGTGGTCTCCGCCGATCGTCACGGGGAATTCGCCCTTCGCGTAGGCCGCGAGCCAGTTCCGCCGCAGCTCCTCCGAGACGGAACAGACTGTGTCATAGTGGAGCAGATCCGCCGGATAGTCCGCGCAGGGCGTCCGGAGTTCCATGGGGTAGAGCGAGACGCGGTCTGCGCCGAGCCGCTCGATGAGGCGCGGCGCGATCGCCCGGTACGCGCGTTCGCTCCCGGCAAAAGGAGAGCCGCAGGATACTGCGGCCTCCAATAAAGCGTATTTGTTCGGTGTCATTTAGTAGATCAGCTGGACCATCTGGCCGTTCTGGAGCGAGGCGGCGTTTCCTTCGTCGATGTCGACGTGCATCTCGGCGGTGAACGAATCGGAGACGCGGACGAGCACGTTTTCGAACATCAGGGCGCGCTCACCCGGGCACCAGACCTTGACGACGTCCTTGTCCTTCAGGCCGGCTTCGGCAGCCTGTTCGAGGGAGAGGTGGACGTGGCGGGCGGCGACGATCACGCCGTCGGGAAGCTCGACCTCGCCGCAGGGGCCGACGACCTTGATCCCCGGCGTTCCTTCGTGGTGGCCGGATTCGCGGAGCGGCACCTTCAGGCCGATCGTGCGGGCGTCGGTCTGGGAGATCTCGACCTGGGATTTCTTGCGGAACGGCCCGAGGATGCGGACGTTCTTCAGGGAGCCCTTCGGGCCGACGAGTTCGACTTTCTGATGGGCGCCGAACTGGCCGGGCTGGACGAGCCATTTGTCGGCGGTCAGGGGCTGGTCGCCGAACAGGATCTTGTAGTGTTCTTCGGTGAGGTGGATGTGTTTGTTGGAAAGACCAACGGGTACGGAATAAGCCATTTTCAAATCTCCTTTTTTATTCTTTCGCGCGGGTCACGCGCTGTTCTTACCGGTTTTGTTTATCCGACGTCCGGGCCGTGGTCGATCACGTTCGCGATGTACGGGAGGTTGCGGAACTGTTCCGCGACGTCGAGACCGTAGCCGACGATGAATTTGTCGGGGATCGTGAAGCCGACGTAGTCGGGGGTGATGTTCGCCTTGCGGCGGGCGGGCTTGTCGAGCAGGGTGCAGATCCTGACGGATTTCGGGCCGCGGGCGATCAGGTTCTCGCGGAGGTAGCTCAGCGTCAGGCCGGAGTCGATGATGTCCTCGACGATCAGCAGGTTCTTGCCGACGATCGGTCCGTCGAGGTCCTTCAGGATCCGGACGACGCCGGAGCTCTTCGTCGAGGCGCCGTAGCTCGAAACGGCCATAAAGTCGAGCCGCACGTCGCCGTCGATCGCGCGGACGAGGTCGGTCATAAAGACGGCCGCGCCCTTCAGGACGCAGATTGCGACGATCGGTTCGCCCTTGTAATCCTCGGCGATCTGTTTTCCGAGTTCCGCGACGCGCTTCTTCAGTTCCTTTTCGGTGAGGACGATCTCGGCCAGTTCATATCGGTTGTTCATGTCGGCAATTCCTTTCATTCCGAACGAAAAACAAATACACAGTTATTTTACATCACAGCGGGCGCAAATGCCACAAAAAACGAGCGGTTTTTTTGCAAAACCGCCCGCACTTTTTTCACGTTTACGGTTCCGGATCGGCCTTCGCCTCGCAGTAGACGCAGCGGCAGACGCCGTCCGCGCCGCGCCGGAACACCTGCGGAAGCTCCTGCTCGACGTTCGAGATGCAGCGGCCGTTCTTGCAGCGGAGCGAGTCGCGGACGTATTCCGGTCCGCTGAAGTCGACCTTCCGCGCGACGCCCCTGTCCGTCTCCTGTTCCTTCAGGAGCTTCAGGATCAGCGCCATCCGCATGTACTTGCCGTACAGGACCTGTTTGAAGTAGCAGGCTCTCGGGTCGTCGTCGACCGCGACGCTGATCTCGTTCACGCGCGGGAGCGGATGGAGGATCGCGAGGTCCTTTTTCGCCGTCTCGAGCTTCGCGGGCGTGAGGATGTAGCTGTCCTTCAGCCGCTCGTACTCACCCGGATCGGCGAACCGCTCGCGCTGGATCCGCGTCATGTAGAGGATGTCGAGTTCGGGCATGAATTCGAGCATGTCCTCGGTCTGGAGGTACGGGATCGCGCGGTCCTTCAGCGCCGCCTTTTTGACGTAGCTCGGCACCTTCAGCTCCGGCGGGGAGATCAGGAAGAATCTGTTGCCCGGATAGCGCGCGAGCGCGTTGATCAGGGAATGGACCGTCCGGCCGAACTTCAGGTCGCCGCAGAGGCCGACGTTGAGATGGTCGAAGCGGCCCTTTTCGCGCTTGATCGTCAGAAGGTCGGCGAGCGTCTGGGTCGGATGGCAGTGGCCGCCGTCGCCCGCGTTGATCACGGGGACGGTCGCGTGCATCGCCGCCACGAGCGCGGAGCCCTCCTTCGGGTGGCGCTGGGCGATGATGTCGACGTAGTTCGAGACGGTCTTCGCCGTGTCCGCGACGCTTTCGCCCTTTGCGGCGGACGAGGAGCCTTCGCCCGAAACGGAGATGACGTGGCCGCCGAGCTCGTACATCGCCGCCTCGAAGCTCATG
>JAEEUO010000135.1 GCA_016286935.1 Bacillota bacterium
TTTTTGTCGTCCGGGGCAGGGCGGGAAGGGGTTGTTGGAGGTCCGCGAATGTGCTAAACTGAAACTGGATCCATTTGCAACTGAATCTGGAGAATCATACCCCATGGATAAAACGAAAAAGAAGGAAAAAGCGTCCATCGCGATGTTCCTCGTGACGATCGGCATCGTCTACGGCGACATCGGAACGTCGCCCCTGTACGTCATGAAATCGATCCTCGACGGAAACGGCGGGATCGCAACGGCGTCATCGGAACTGATCATCGGTTCGCTCTCCCTCGTCATCTGGACGATCACGCTCCTGACGACGATCAAATACGTCCTGATCGCCATGAAAGCCGACAACAACGGCGAAGGCGGCATCTTCTCCCTCTACTCGCTCGTGAAATCGAAGGGCAAATGGCTGATCGTCCCCGCGATGATCGGCGGCTCCGCGCTGCTCGCGGACGGCGTTCTGACGCCTGCCGTTACGGTCACGAACGCGGTCGAAGGTCTGCGGTCGATGGAACGGATGGACGCGTTCCTCGGAACGGGCCAGGGCAAGGTCGTCCTCATCACGCTCGTGATCATCGTCACGCTCTTCTCCGTGCAGCATTCCGGCACGTCGCGGATCGGCAAGGCGTTCGGCCCGGTGATGTTCCTGTGGTTCTCGTTCCTCGCCGTCTTCGGCGTCGTGAACATCTTCCGCCATCCAGCCGTTCTCGCGGCCTTCAACCCGATCCACGCGATCAAGCTCCTCATCAGCCCCGCCAACAAGGCCGGCTTTATGATCCTCGGTTCGATCTTCCTCGCCGCGACCGGCGCGGAGGCGCTCTACTCCGACATGGGCCACGTCGGCCGCGAAAACATCTACCGGAGCTGGCCGTTCGTCAAGATCTGCCTGATCACGAACTACCTCGGCCAGGGCGCATGGATCATCCAGAACACCGAAGGCGTCTTCGCCGAGGAGCCGAATCCGTTCTTTATGATGCTCCCGCTGATCGTACGCCCGTTCGCGGTCATCCTCTCCGCGGCCGCCGCGATCATCGCCTCGCAGGCCCTGATCACGGGCTCCTATACGCTCGTCTCCGAAGCGACGCGCCTCGATCTGATGCCGCACCTGAAGACCGAATACCCGTCGGAGACGAAGGGCCAGATCTACATCCCGGTCGTGAACTGGGTCCTCCTGATCGGCTGCTCGCTCGTCGTTCTGTACTTCCGCTCCGGCTCCCGCATGGAAGCGGCGTACGGCCTCTCGATCACCGTCACGATGCTGATGACGACGCTGCTTCTGACCGTCTACCTCGCGAAGGTGAAAGGGAAGCCGGCTCCGGCCATCCTGATGTGCATCGTGTTCGGCGCGATCGAAGCCGTCTTCTTCATCTCGAGCCTCGGCAAGTTCACGAAGGGCGGCTACTTCGCCGTCCTGATCGCCCTCGTGCTCGTCTCCATCATGATCATCTGGCTCCGCGGCACGGCGATCGAGAAGAAGAACAGCATCAAGCTCCGCCTCGCGGACTACAGGGAAAACCTCGACGCGCTCCGCCACGACGTGACGATCGACCGCTCCGCCCACAACCTCGTCTTCATCGAGCGCGGCAACGATATGGAGACGGTCGAGCGCGACACGCTCTATTCGATCCTCGACAAGGACCTGAAGCGCGCCGACGCGTACTGGTTCATCTCGATCCAGGTCCTCGATATTCCGTACGTCGTCCGCTACCACGTCGAGACGTTCGGAACGGATTACATCTTCCGCGTCAACCTCGAGCTCGGCTTCAAAAACCACCACAACATCAACGTCTACATCCGCCGGATCGTCGGCGACCTCCTCGCGAGCGGCGAACTTCCGAAGCAGGACCGCCGGTACTCGATCTACGGCCCCTCGGACGTCGGAACGTTCCGCTTCGTCATCATCAAGAAGACCGTGCCGACGTCCGTCGGCCTCTCGTCCGGCGACGAAGCCATCATGAAAGCGAAGTATTTCATCCGCAATCTCGCGGGCTCCCAGGAATCGCTGTACGGCCTCGATACGTCCGCCGTCATCACCGAATACGTGCCGCTCGTCATCAACGGCACGCCCGAGACGTCGAAGATCGAAAGAATCTAGTCCGGAAGCCCCTGTAAGGCCCGAAACGGCCCTTCAGAGCGACGAAAACCGAAGAAATGAGAAAAGCCCCGTCCGCACGTTCGGACGGGCTTTTTTCGGCTGTTTTCCGGCGGGAGGGGGAGGAAGGTGACGGAGGGGGAGCGGATGTGGCAAAACTCCCTGTAAATACCAGCAAAGGCAAAAAATGACTTGCCAGACGGAGACTGGAATGATATGCTTGAACTGGAAATCATAGACAGGAGGATACGACGATGTACAAGACGACGGTGCCGCTCGCGATCCGGATGAACGATCCGGTCTTCGCGGAGGCGGTGATGCGGGGCCTTGCGGTCTCCTGGCGCGAACTGCGCGTGCGATGCGAGACGCCTGGCGCTCCTGCCGCGTCCGTTCCGGGCGATCCGCCGGCGGCGGTCCTGACGGACGAGGAATCGTTCGCGGAATCGTCCGCGCGGTATCCGGCCGTTCCGGTCTTCGTGATCGGGGAACCGTTCGAATCGGAAAGGAAGGACGTCCTCTTTCTGAGCCGTTTCGCGGGGGCGCGGGAGATCGGCGCCGAAATACTGGCCGAGCTCGGCTGGGAGAAACGCACGGGCGGAACGAATCCCGCCTTCTGCGTGTTTCTGACGTCTGCTTCCGGAGGGACGGGACTCTCGTCCGTTTCGACGGCGCTCGCGCGCGTCCTCCGCTCGATCCGCGGCGGTCCCGTCCTGTATCTCTCGTGTGAGCCGTATCCGTCCGGCTGGAGGCTTCTCCGCGGATCGGACAACGGCCGGACGCTGGAGGAATACGTCTTCCGGCTCGCTCTTCCGAACGGCCGCGTCTTTCCGGAGGGGTATCTGCGCGAGGACGTCGGCGGCGTCCGCTACTTCGCGTCGAACGGTTCGTACAACGAGCTCTTAACGATGGAGGAGGGAGACGCGGAGACGTTCTTCGGCGAACTGTCCGCCGCGTTCGCGGGCGGAACGATCGTGTTCGACGCGCCCCAGCCGCCGCCCGCGCGGCTCGATTTCGCGCTCTCCGCGGCGGAAGTCCTTGTGACCGTCGGAGACGGAACCGCCGAATCGGAGAAGCGGAACGCGGCTTTGGAGGAGCGGATCGGCGAATCGTACGCGTTCCGGAAGACGGTCCGTGTCGTGAACGAGACGCGGCCGGGGCGGATGATCGGCGCCGTGATCGGCGCGGAGGACGTCGTCCTTCCGTACGATCCGATCAGCATGGAGCCCGACGGGATCCGCCTGGAGCGGGCGTTTGGAAGCGGGGTGAGGGAACTTGCGGAAACGATCGAACGGATCCGGTACGGCGAACCGGACGGAACGGACGGCGGAACGGATCGCCGCTTCCGTTCGGCGGAGAATGGGCGAAGAGCCTTCTCCGGTCTCCGATGAGCGCGTACGCGAACTGATCGCCGACGCGATCCTCGCGGAGCCTGCGTCTCTTTCGATACAGGAACGGCGGCTCCTTGCCGGGGAGGTCTTCTGCATGCTCCGGCGGGAGCTCGGCATCCTCGCGCCGTACGCGGAGGATCCGTCCGTCTCGGAGATCATGGTCAACGGAACGGAGGCGATCTTCATCGAGCGCAGCGGCGTTGTCGAACGGATCCCGCTGCGGTTCCGGACGGCCGCGGAGGTCGAGGAGATCGCCCGCCGCCTCGCCGCGAAGGTCCACCGCGAGATCAACGAGCTCAATCCGATCCTCGACGCGCGGATGGAGGACGGCTCGCGCGTCCACTGCGTCTATAAGAACGTCGCGGTGGGCGGGCCGGCGCTGAACATCCGCCGCTTTCCCGAACGCGCCGTCACCGCGGACGAGCTGATCGCGAACGGGACGGTGACGCGGGAAGCCGCGGACTTCCTCAAAAGCGCCGTCGAAGCCGGCCTGAACATCTTCGTCTCGGGCGGAACGAGCTCGGGTAAGACGACGCTCTTGAACGTCCTCTGCGGGTTCGTGCCGAAGCGCGAGCGCGTCGTCGTGATCGAGGACGCGTCGGAACTGCGCATCACCGGGCTCGAAAACGTCGTGCGGATGGAGATCCGCGAAGCCAACAGCAGCGGAAAGGGCGCGATCCGGATGGAGGATCTCATCCGCTCGAGCCTCCGGATGCGGCCCGACCGGATCATCGTCGGCGAGGTCCGGGGCGGTGAGGTCCGCGAGATGATCCAGGCGATGAACACCGGCCACGACGGCTCCCTCTCGACCGGCCACGGAAACTCCCCCGCGGGGGA
>JAEEUO010000136.1 GCA_016286935.1 Bacillota bacterium
GTTCGGTCAGTTCCTCGCCTTCGAGGTACTTCTCCATCAGCGTTTCGTCCGTCTCCGCGACGGATTCGACGAGCTTGTCGCGCCATTCCTTCGCCATATCGAGCATGTCCGCGGGGATCGACTCGTCTTCGAATTTCGTGCCGAGTTCGTCCTCGTCATAGACTTCCGCGCGCATGCGGACGAGGTCGATGACGCCGATGAACGTGTCTTCCTTGCCGATCGGGAGCTGCACCGCGACGGCGTTCGCCTTCAGGCGGTCCTTGACCATATCGATGACATGGAAAAAGTCGGCGCCGAGGATGTCCATCTTGTTGACGAAGATCATGCGCGGAACGCCGTATTTCTCAGCCTGACGCCATACGGTCTCGGACTGGGGCTCGACGCCGCCCTTCGCGCAGAGAACGGTCACGGCGCCGTCCAGGACGCGGAGCGACCGCTCGACCTCGACGGTGAAGTCGACGTGTCCCGGGGTGTCGATGATGTTGATGCGATGGCCTTTCCACTGAGCCGTCGTCGCGGCGGAGGTGATGGTGATGCCGCGTTCCTGTTCCTGCTCCATCCAGTCCATCGTGGCGGTGCCGTCGTGGGTCTCGCCGATCTTGTGGGTCTTTCCGGTGTAGAACAGAATGCGCTCCGTGGTGGTCGTTTTACCGGCGTCGATGTGAGCCATGATGCCGATGTTGCGCGTTTTTTCGAGAGAAAAAGCTCTTGGCATACCGAACGCCTCCTTTCTCATGATACACGCACAAATCCGACGATAGGACGTCGGATTTGCGGAAAAAACTTAGAAACGATAGTGTGCGAACGCTCTGTTGGCTTCGGCCATCTTGTGGGTGTCTTCGCGCTTCTTGACGGAGGCACCGGTGTTGTTGGCTGCATCCATGAGTTCTTTCGCAAGGCGCTCGGACATCGTCCGCTCACCTCTCAGGCGGGTGTATTTCGTCAGCCAGCGGAGACCGAGAGTCTGACGGCGCTCCGGACGGACTTCCATCGGAACCTGGTAGTTCGCACCGCCGACGCGGCGGGCCTTGACTTCCACGCTCGGCATGATGTTGTTCATCGCTCTGGTGAACACTTCGAGCGGTTCCTCACCCGTGGTTTCCTTGATCTGCTCAAACGCATCGTAGACGATGGCCTGGGCAACTCCCTTTTTCCCGTCGAGCATGATGCTGTTGATCAGCTTCGCGACAACAACATTTCCGTACACGGGATCGGGGAGCACTTCCCTCTTGGGAACATTACCTCTTCTGGGCACTTTTTCTTCCCTCCTTAATGGATAATTCGGTACTCGACCGTACGTAATCGGCCGTGAGTGCTGCTCTATTCGATCGAAAGAGCACGCTACCGAATCCGATTACTTCTTGGCTGCTTTGGGTCTCTTCGCTCCATACTTGGAACGGCCCTGATTCCGATTCGCAACGCCGGCGGTATCGAGCGTTCCGCGGATGATGTGGTAACGAACACCCGGGAGGTCCTTGACACGGCCGCCGCGGATGAGAACGACGGAGTGCTCCTGGAGGTTGTGGCCAACGCCCGGAATATACGCCGTCACTTCGAGACCATTGGTCAGGCGGACACGCGCAACCTTACGAAGCGCGGAGTTCGGTTTCTTCGGGGTAACAGTCTTGACGGAGGTGCAGACGCCGCGCTTCTGGGGGGCCTGGGTCTCGGTCGGAACGTGTTTGATCGTGTTCATCGAACGAAGCAGGGCCGGAGCGGTGGACTTCTTTACCTGAGTCTCTCTTCCCTCTCTCACCAATTGGTTAATGGTAGGCATTCTCTTTCTCCTTTCTTCAAGAATTATGTCAGGTCCTTTTCGGACGAGCCAACGTTTAGTTTACACGCAAGGGAAAGGCGTGTCAACGATTTTTTGACAGCCTTTCCGCTTGTTTTTGTGTAATTTCTGCGGTTTTCGCCCTTCCGGGCGGGGTTACCGCCTCATTCACCCGCTTCTTCGACCGGAACGAAGTCTTCGGGCTCGTAGACCTCGGACATTCCGGCGTCTTCCGCCGTGAACGGTTCGTCGAACGCGTTCGCGTCGCCGCCTTCGGTGTAGTAGAGATCCGGATTCGTCATGAACGTCTCCATGAACTCGGTATTGACGCCGTAGTCGAGCTTGATATTGCGGTAGCGCTTCATGCCGGTACCGGCCGGGATGAGCTTGCCGATGATGACGTTTTCCTTCAGGCCGAGGAGATGGTCGACCTTGCCCTTGATCGCGGCGTCGGTCAGGACGCGCGTCGTCTCCTGGAAGGAGGCGGCGGACAGGAACGAGCTCGTCGCGAGGGAGGCCTTCGTAATGCCGAGGAGCACACGCTTGCCCTTCGCCTCTTCCGCGCCTTCCGGAAGCATCGCGTTCGCGTCGTCGATCTCAAAGTGGCTGTAGAGCGCGCCGGGGAGCAGGCTCGTATCGCCCGAATCCTCGATCTTCCACTTCGACAGCATCTGGGAGACGATGACCTCGATGTGTTTGTCGTTGATGTCTACGCCCTGGGACTTGTACACGCGCTGCACTTCCTTGAGCAGGTACTGGTAGACGCCTTCGGGTCCCTTGATCCGCATGATGTCGTGCGGGTTCAGCGGGCCGTAGGTGATGCCTTCGCCGGCTTCGATGAAGTCGCCTTCCGCCACGCGGAGGCGCGCGCCGTAGGGCGCGATGTAGATCTTTTCCTCTTCGCCGCGGATGTGGATCTCGATCTTGTTGTCCTTGCGGGTCTCGATCGAGACGACCGTGCCGTCGGCTTCGCAGATCTCGGCAAGGCCCTTCGGCTTGCGCGCTTCGAAGAGTTCCTCGACACGCGGAAGACCCTGGGTGATGTCGCCGCCGGCGACGCCGCCGGAGTGGAACGTACGCATCGTGAGCTGGGTACCCGGTTCACCGATGGACTGGGCCGCGATGATGCCGACCGCTTCGCCCATGTTGACGGGCTCGCCCGTCGCGAGGTTGCGGCCGTAGCACTTCGCGCAGACGCCGGTCTTGCACTTGCACGTCATGACCGAACGGATCGCGACGGATTCGATGCCGGCCTTTTCGATCGCCTCGGCCTGGGCCTCGGTGATCAGGTCGCCCGCGTACGCGAGGATGTTTCCGTTCGCGTCTTCGACGTCGTTCAGGGCCGTGCGGCCGGTGATGCGGAGCTTGAGCGCTTCGATGTCTTCCTTGCCGTCTCGGAACGCGCGGACTTCGATGCCCTCATCCGTTCCGCAGTCCTCCTCGCGGACGATCACGTTGTGAGAGACGTCGACGAGGCGGCGGGTCAGATAACCGGAGTCCGCCGTACGGAGAGCCGTATCGGTCAGACCCTTGCGGGCGCCGTTCGCGGAGATGAAGTATTCGAGGATCGACAGGCCCTCGCGGAAGTTGGACTTGATCGGGATCTCGACGGTCTCGCCGCGGGCGTTGCCCATGAGGCCGCGCATGCCGCCGATCTGCTGGATCTGTTTCTTGGAGCCGCGGGCGCCGGAGTCGGCCATGATGAACAGGTTGTTCATCGGGTCGAGGGAGTGCATCAGCGCGTCGGCGATGTCGTCGGTGGCCTTCGCCCAGACCTTGATGACGCGGTCCTTGCGTTCGCCGTTCGACATGAGACCCATCCGGTACGCGTCTTCGTAGCGCTTGACTTCCTTGTCCGCCTCGGCGATGATCGCGTTCTTTTCCGTGGGAACGGCCATGTCGGAGATACCGATCGAGATCGCGCCGATCGTCGAGTAGTGGTAGCCGGTCGCCTTGATGTAGTCGAGCATCTCGACGGTGTCGGTGTTTCCGTGGGCGCGGTAGCAGCGGCCGATGATGTCGCCGAGCTGCTTCTTGCCGACGAGGAAATCGACCTCAAGGGAATACGGATCCTTTTCACGGTCGACGAACCCGAGGTTCTGGGGGATGCCTTCGTTGAAGATGAAGCGGCCGACGGTCGATTCGACGAGGCGACCTTCCGTGTCGTCCGGGCCGAGGAAGCGGCGGACCTTGACCTTCGCGTGGATGCCGACGGCATGGTCCGCGTAGGCCATCATCATCTCATCCATATCGGTGAAGACCATTCCGTCGCCCTTTTCCGCGGCGGAGTTGCGCTCCTTGCTGCGGCCCGGGTGGGTCAGGTAGTAGGAACCGAGGATCATGTCCTGGGTCGGGATGTTGATCGGGCTTCCGTCCTTCGGCGCGAGGATGTTGTTGACCGAGAGCATGAGGTAGCGCGCTTCGGCCTGGGCCTCGACGGTCAGCGGGACATGGACGGCCATCTGGTCGCCGTCGAAGTCCGCGTTGTAGGGCGTGCAGACGAGCGGGTGGAGTTTGATGG
>JAEEUO010000137.1 GCA_016286935.1 Bacillota bacterium
AATCTATTATTGAAATTGACGAACGGTTTTGTCGCAATCTCGTGCCTTTACAACGTATCAAAAGAGTCTCCGGATGTCAATTTGTTGTGGTTGGCAAGGATTGGTAGCACAAAATCTTGCACAATGCCGTCAAATGCGCATTTTTCGCGGTTCCCCGCTTTTTTTGGAGTTTTCGCACTTTTTGCACTTTCGCGTGTATACAAAAAAACCAAAAAAAAGCCCTACACGCGGCGGGGCATTTACTTTTTTCTTAATGGGGTCCGTTCAGAAAACACTCGATAAAAACGCCGTTTTCGTCCCGTTCTTCCCTTATCAGTCGAGTCCTTCGACCTTCTTGTTGTACGAATACTGTTCGGTCGGGAAGGTCCCGTTCACGACCTCGTCGTGGTACGCGGTGAACGCTTCGATCGCCATCTTGCCGACCTCGCAGTACTTCTTCGCGAACTTCGGGACCCAGTCGGTGAAGCCGAGCATGTCGTGGAGGACGAGCGCCTGGACTTCGCAGCCGATGCCCGCGCCGATGCCGACGACCGGGATGTTGATGTGGCGCATGATGTACTGGCAGACGTCCGTCGGAACGCCTTCGATCATGAGCATGAACGCGCCGGCCGCTTCGATGGCCTTCGCGTCCTCGAGGAGCGCTTTCGCCGCGCCCGCGTCGCCGCCCTGCACCTTGAAGCCGCCGAAGTTCGCGGAGGACTGGGGCGTCAGGCCGATGTGGCCGCAGACCGGGATGCCGGCGTTGACGATCCCCTTCACGGCCGCCGCGGAGCGGACGCCGCCTTCGAGCTTGATCGCGTCGCAGCCGATCTCCATCATGAAGCGGTTCGCGTTGTGGATCGCTTCCTCGACGGACTCGTTGTAGGAACCGAACGGCATATCGCCGATGATGAACGTCGTCGGGGCGCCGCGGCGGACGGCCTTGCCGTGGTGGATGATGTCGTCGACGGTCACGCCGACCGTGCCTTCGTAGCCGAGCATCGTCATGCCGAGCGAATCGCCGACGAGGATGATCTCGACCGGGCTCGCCTCGACGAGGCGCGCGAAGCTGTAGTCATAGCAGGTGACGAAGGCCGCCTTCTTGTCGGTCCCCTTCAGCGCAATGATCTCGGGTACGGTGATCTTCTTTTTCATTGCGGATTCTCCTTGTTGTTTTCAATAAGGGATGGAAACTCCCGGCCGGAAGGCCGGGAGTTTCGGATTGCCGTTATTTGGTCCAGCTTTCAAGCGCCTGTTCGTTCAGCGGAACGAGGGCGGCTTTCTTGCCGGTCATCTTTTCCCGGATGACTTCCTTGACGGAGTCGAGGGAAACGACGCCGGTCGTGCGGACGATCGCGCCGAGCATGACCATGTTCGCGACCTTCTGGTTGCCGAGATCGTCGGCGATCCGGACGAGGTCGACGTTATGGACGTTGACGTCGGTGCGATGGGCCTCGCAGTCGGGCTGGGAGGAATTGACGAAGAGGTCGCCTCCCGGGATGACCATCGACTCGAACTTGTCGAGGGACGGGCCGTTCATGGCGACGACAGCCGTCGCTTCGGTGATCAGAGGAGCCGCGATCGGCTTATCGGAGACGACGACGGTGCAGTTCGCGGTGCCGCCGCGCATTTCCGGGCCGTAGGAGGGCATCCAGGTGACTTCCTTGCCTTCCTTGACCGCCGCGTAGGCGATCATCTGGCCGATGAGCAGAACGCCCTGGCCGCCGAAACCGGCGATCATCAGTTTATGAGTAGCCATTATTTCACCTCCTCGGGGCACTTGATCACGCCGAGCGGATAGTACGGGATCATGTTATCCCTGAGCCATTCGCAGGCCTTGACCGGAGAGAGGCCCCAGTTCGTCGGGCACGTGGAGAGGAATTCGACGAAAGCGAAGCCGAGTTTCTTTTCCTGGACTTCGATCGCGCGCATGACGGCCTTCTTCGCCTGGCGGACGTGGGCCGGGGAATCGAGCGCGACGCGTTCGACGTACTTCGCGCCGTCGATCGTGGCGAGAAGCTCGGACATGCGGATCGGCTTGCCGTTGTGGGCGACGGTACGGCCTTCGATGGTGGTCGTCGTTTTCTGGCCGATGAGGGTCGTCGGAGCACACTGGCCGCCGGTCATGCCGTAAATCGCGTTGTTGATGAAGAAGGTGCAGAACTTTTCGCCGCGGTGAGCAGCCTGGACGATTTCGCACGTTCCGATCGAAGCAAGGTCGCCGTCGCCCTGGTAGGTGAAGACGAACTTATCGGGATGGACGCGCTTGATCGCGGTCGCGATGGCGGGCGCACGGCCGTGGGCCGATTCGCACATATCGACATCCATAAAGCGGTGAGAGTTGATGGAGCATCCGATCGGAGCAACGCCGATGGTGTCGTCGAGAAGGCCTTTCTCCTCGAGGCATTCCATTACGAGACGATGCGCGATACCGTGGGTGCATCCGGGGCAGTACGAGGTGATCGTCTCGTTCATGCCTTTCGTGTATTCGAATACGGTTTTCATTTATTTCACCCCCAGCTGTTTCTTTGCGCCTTCCGCGATTTCGACCGGCGTCAGGAGCATGCCGCCGACCTTGCCGATCAGGCTGACCGGCCATCTGTCCTTCGCGCCGAGTTTCACGTCGTCGATCATCTGGCCCATCGAGAGCTCGCAGCTGATGACCGCCTTGCATTCTTTGCCGATTTTGTCAAACGCGTCGTACGGATACGGCCAGAGGGAGATCGGGCGGATCAGGCCGGCTTTGATGCCGTCCTTCGCGAGCAGATCGATGGCTTCGCGGACGATACGGGACGTCGAGCCGTACGCGACGAAGACGACTTCCGCGCCTTCGAGGTTGTACGCTTCGTACGAGGTCAGCTCCTTGCGCATCTGGTCGAACTTCGGCCAGTACGCATTGATGCGTTCCTCCAGCGCCTCCGGCTTGAGCTCAAGAGACTTGATGACGTTTTTGTGGCCGCGGACGCCCTTTCCGCAGAGAGCCCAGGGCTTCACCTTCGGGATGTCCTCTTCCTTAAGGGGCTCCTTCATCGGGGGCAGCTCGACCGGCTCCATCATCTGTCCGAGCATACCGTCGGCGAGGATCATGACCGGGTTGCGGAACTTGTCCGCCGTGTCGAACGCATCATAGACCATCTGGACGCCTTCCTGAATAGAGGCCGGCGCGTAGACGATGACGTGGTAGTCGCCGTTGCCGCCGCCGCGGGTCGCCTGATAGTAGTCGGCCTGGCCGGGCTGGATCGTGCCGACGCCCGGGCCGCCGCGCGAGACGTTGATCATGACGAACGGAACCTCGGTCGAGCAGGCGAAGGAGATGCCTTCCTGCATCAGCGCGATACCGGGAGAGGAGGAAGAGCCGAGAACTCTTCCGCCCGAAAGGCCGGCGCCGTAGATCATGGAGATCGCGGCAAGTTCGGATTCCGCCTGAACGAATTCGCCGCCGACTTCGAAGAGCGCATGGCTCATGTACTCGGTCAGCTCGCTCTGGGGCGTGATCGGATAGCCGAAGTAGTAGCGGCAGCCGGCGCAGATCGCGGCCTTCGCAAACGCTTCGTTTCCCTTCATAAGTTTCTTAGCCATAGTCGTTTTCCCCCTTACTCCTGATAGACGTTGATCACGCCATCAGGGCACATGATCGCGCAGGTCGCGCAACCGATGCACTTGCCCTCTTCGCCGGGCTTCATGCCCGCCGGATGGTATCCCTGTTTGTTGACAATGTCCTTACGGATACCGAGGCACTTCATAGGACAAACGCTGACGCAAAGTTCACAGCCTTTGCATCTGTCTTCTCTGAATTTCACAATGCCTTTTGCAGCCATAGTGCATTCGTCCTCCTTTAAAAAACCAACGATACGTTATCTATCCAACCAAGTGGGTCTCAGGTACAGCTCAATGGGGTAGATCACCATCTCACCGTTGTAGAGCTCCTTGTTTTTGGACGTGAGTTCTGCGACAAGAGGCTTGACGCAGGTGTTTGCCACCACCGGGACGCCGATCTCGACGGCAAGCGCCTTCGAGAGCTCGTAGCCGCGCAGGATGTCGTCGACGGTCGTTTCACGCAGCATGTGGGTGTTGTTCACGATGCCGGCGAGCGCGATGCCCGTTTCGGAGTGGATCCTGAGGATGTGGTCCATCGCGCCTTTGAAATCGGACGTTTCGGGGCGGTTGGCATTGACGACCATCCAGAGCTGGGCGTCGTCCTCGATCAGATACTTGCGGAACTGGTTGAGGACGCGGGCGCCCGTCTCGTCTCCGCCCGCGT
>JAEEUO010000138.1 GCA_016286935.1 Bacillota bacterium
TCGCTTTCCGCCCTTTAAGACGCGCGGCGGGCGAAAAAGTTCCGGGGACGGCGCGGAAAAACGCCGGAGGCGGCTGCCTCCGGCGTATCTCTTTGTTTTTCCGAATGAGGCCGCGGCGCGCGGACATGCTCCGCAGCGCCCCGCGCGGTCATTTCTGGTGAACGTCGACCTGCGGGAAGGGGATCTCGACGCCCTTGTCGGCGAAGAGCACGCGGATATCGCGGTTGAGCGCGCGCTGCGCGGCGAAGATATCCTCCTCCTTGACGTCGGCCACGAACTTGAGCACGACGCCGCTGTCGGCAAGCTCGTGCACGCCGAGATAGCGCGGCGCGCCGAGGTAGAGGTCCTTGCGGGCCAGGTACATGTCCGGCAGGCTCTCGTTGAGCATCTTCTCGAGCGCGCGGAGGTCGGTCTCATAGGCGACGCTGCACAGGCATACCGCCAGCGAGGTGTTGCGCGAGCGGTTCTGGAAGTTGCGGATGTCGGAGTTGTTGACGACCTTGAGGTTGTAGCCCGCGTCCTCGATCGTCGTGGTACGCACGCCGATATCGCGGACGATGCCGCGGAAGTCGTCGAGCACGATGATGTCGCCGATGGAGTACTTACCCTCGAAGATGATGAACAGGCCGGTGATGACGTCCTCGATCAGGCTCTGCGCGCCGAAGCCCAGGACCAGGCCGATGATGCCGATGCCGGCGAGGATCGCCGTCGTGTCGACGCCGAGGATGCGCAGGCCCCACACCACGCCGGCGATGACGGCGAGGTATTTCAGTCCGCCGATGAACATCGTGGTGATCGTGCGGGCACGGACGTTCTTCTTGCCGATGGCGGCGAGGAGCAGCTTGCCCAGCGTGTACAGCAGCCACACGACGCACACGGCCAGCAGCAGCGTCAGCCAGTGGGCCAGCGTGATCTGTCCGCTGCGCTCGATCAGGAAGTTCGCCGCTTCAAGCTCGGCGATCTTGCTCCTGGTTTTTTCGGAGAACGGAAGCCAGTTCGGGTTGAGCAGGAAGATGATGATCAGCGCGGCGATGCCGGCCCCGATCATGGTGCCCTTCCCGACGGGGATCTTCTTTTTGCCTTTCTTGTTCATGGGTGTTCCTCCTTTTTTCTGTAAGAAGCCTTTTGGAAAGGGACAAGGGTCAGAAGCTGAGGTCCGGTCCGTCGGTGATGTTGACTGTCACGCTTTCGCTGCCGACCGTGACGCTGACCGTGCCTGTGACCGTGGCGGACTCAACGCCGGCCGGAACGCCGGGATCGTAGTCGGCGATCTCAAAGTACCAGTATCCGTCGCCTTCAAAGCTCGGCCCCGTAAATGCGGTCCCGGGGATCGTCGTCGAACCGCCGATATTCCAGTTGAGCGTCACGCCGTTCAGCGTGATCGTGGGCGAGGTCGAGAAGTCGGGATCGACGAAGACGTAGATCTTGCCTTCGACGGACCAGTAATTCTCGTCGTCGTCCCAGGAGCTGTAGAAGCTGTCAAACACGGCGTCGACGCTGTCTTCAAGCGTGGGCGGGGTCGCGGCATGGAAGGTGACGTTGAAGAGCCTGCTGTACGACCCGCCGTTGTAATCCGCGCTGATTCGGATCTGATAGCTGTGCTCGGAGGTCAGGGACGAAGTCTCATAGTCGAGCTCGACGTTCAGCCTGTCGCTGTCAAAGAAGAACTCTCCGTCCTCGAAGACGATGTTCGGATCCGAGGCGCCGTCCTGGTAGAGCTCCATGGAGAGATTCTCCAGATCGTCCGCGTCGACGCCGGAAGCAAGCGCGACATAGCCGCTGAGGTAGCTGTCGTCCTCGTAGTAGTGGAAGCTGCCGCTGCCGAAGGGATTGGACGAGGAAGAAGCGAGCGTATAGTCGTCGGATGCGGCGGTGCCGGAGCCGCTCTTTCCGTCGTACGAGGCGGTGACGGTGCACAGCAGCTGCGCGCTCGTCGCGCCGGACGGCACGCTGACGGAGCCGCTGACGGAGCCGGTGTAGTAATGGTAGTCGCCGTCCCAGCCGAAGTCGCTCGCGCTCAGGGTGACGTTCTCCGTCTGCTCCGCGCCGCCGACCGTCCAGACGATCTGCGCCTGGTTCAGGCTGATCGCGACTTCGGCCTCGTCCCCCGTGGGAACCTCGTCCACGTCGATCCAGAGCTCCGTGTTGATCCCGAGCGTGGCGGGCAGCGAAGACATGTCAAAGACGCCGGGCGCGCCGCTGTCCTGCTGGTATCGGTAATACGCGCCGACCGTGAGGGTTCCCGCGCTTCCTATCTCGATCGGTATTCGATCCGTGGAGTATTCCTCTCCTTTGTAGGTGGCACGGACGGAAACGTAATACGTGTCACTGTCGTTGAAGGTCGGGATCGTGTCTCCGGCGGACGAAGACAACTGGAAGCCGATCCACGCTTCCGAGTCGCCGCTCGGCGGGATCGTATGCTCGTTCGGACCGACCGAGTCGGTAATAACGCTCCAGCCCCGCCAGATCGTAAACTCGAAGGAATCCAGCTGATCGGAGGTCACTCCGTTCAGGAGTTCGATCGAGCCGCCGAGAGAGGACCCTGCGAAATACGTAAAACTGCCCGTGCCGAGCAGCTCGTCGGGAACGACCGAGAACGTCGTGGTGTTGCGGTCGATGAGATTCGCCACAGGGGGATCCTCATTCGGAGAATTGTAGCTGAGCTCGACCTCGAGGCTGTAGTCGTCGAGGGCAAGCTGCTCACCCGACGGCGCATGGTAATCAAAGGTCAGATACGGGGATTCGACCGGATAGAAGATGACGTTGTCGACCGAGATCGACTGTGCCGTGCCGCCGTCGCGCGTGAGAGTGACGGAGCTCACTTCCAGGGTCTGTTCGTCGCCGTAGGGCTGCGTGGTCGACGGATGGCCGACGACGTCCTCGTCCAGCCTGACCGTTGCCCTGAATCCGTCGGGAGCGGGCTGGCTGAGCGAATGGCCCGGCAGGGCGGCGGTACCCAGGCCGGTGATGTAATTGCCGAGGGTCGTACCCGCGCTGACCGGGATCATGTCGGAGTACGCCTCGAGCGGGCCGTTGCTTTGCTCATGGCGGCCGCCGGAGACGTCGCCCGTATACGGCGAGGTCGTGACCACACGGATCAGCATCTGCGTCGCGCCGGAGGTGGGAGGCGAGAGCGGCGAGGAGAGCGTGAGCGTGTAGGACTTGCCGGCTTCAACGGTCGCCAGCGTGCCGCCGGGGTAGAGCTGCGTCTCGCTGCCGACGAGGTTGTTGTCGTCGTTGTACCAGGCGACGTAGACGCCGGCGATGCCGCTGATCGTGTAGGTAAAGGGATCGTCGTCCTGCTGGGCCCCGAGATCCATGCTGACGACGCCGTCCTTGTAGCCGATCTCGAGCGTGGGAGAGAAGCCCTTCAGGTTGACCTCGGAGGCCGGGATATTCAGCGGCTCGCTGGTCTGTTCGACGCCGTTGAGCGTGTAGTGCATTACGAGCGAGACCGACCAGTACTTGTCTTCTTCGCCCAGGTCGACGCTGTGGAGGAACGGGGGAGACCCGACGGCGTACTTGTAGAGCGTCATGTTTCCGGCCGTGCTTCCGCCGGTCCAGGCCTCTCCGGTCCAGGTATAGCTTTCCGTGAACAGCTCCGAGCTGACCGTGGCGTCGACGGTGATGTCCGTCGCGTCGTTCGGCGTGATCGCGTACTGCAGCTCGATGAGGCGGAAGCCGGGATCGGAGGGATAGGCGTTGAATTCGCCCCAGTACCAGAGGTGCCCGTATTCGATCGACGGCGCCACGGCGGCGGTCTCATCGACCGGCTTCGGCGCGCTGTCCACCGAAGTGGGCCTGAGCAGTTCGTAGGGATACTCCTCGATATCCGTCGTCGGGTCGTCCTTGTCCTTGGCTTTCCCGTAGATCCCGAAGCGAAGGAGGAAATGCGTCGCGTCGGACGGGATGCCGTCGAAATCGTACCATGTGTCCGCCAGCGCGTCGAAATTGAGCAGATCCTCATAGGTAAAGGTCACCTTGCCCGTTTCGTCCACCCGGCTGATCTCATCGCAGCTCTCTCCGGATTCGGTCGTCCAGATCGGGAAGTAGTCATCCTCTATGAAAGTCCCGCCGTCCATCGTGCCCCAGACGAGATCGACGTTCCAGACGTCCACGGCGTATTCGCGGCCGCTGTCGCTGCTGTAGTCGAAGACGAATACGGATGTGTACGCAATGCCGTCGGAGGTGTAGGTCGCCGTCGTCGAGGATTCGGTAAGGC
>JAEEUO010000139.1 GCA_016286935.1 Bacillota bacterium
TAGACCGGGCCGGCCTTGTACGCCGCGATCAGAAACTGCCGCAGCTCCTTATAGTAATCCTTTTCGAATTCGTCCGCGAGGAGCGCGTCCCAGCTGTTGCCGATGTGGACCATCCGTTCTCCTTCCTCCAAACAGCGGTGCAATACCGTATCACTCAATGCAGCGCAGAAACGCGCGGTATGCCGACGGCACCGGATAAGCCGCCGCGAGCTCCCCGGGAGCGATCCAGACGGCCGTTTCGTCGCGCGAGCCGTTCGTGCAGAGGATATGGGGGTGTTCGCTCCGGTCGGCGCCGTATTCCGTGCACGGCGTTTTGACGTCGGCGAGGTAGCCGCGCATGTGCCACTCGACGTGGCTGAAGACGTGTTTCGCGTCCGGAAGCGCCGTCACGGTCACTTCGGTCGCGCACGGAATGATCTCATTGCGTACATATTCCTCCGTCTCCGCCGCGGTGAGGAGACCGGGTACTCCCGGAAGCTCCCAGAGACCCGCGAGAAGGCCCTTATCCGGCCGTTTGCGGAGGTAAAACCGCACCTGCGGTATCATTTCCCCTTCGACCGTAAAACGGCACCTTAAAACGACGATCGTGCGGTCTTCGACAGTACGTGCCTTCGGCTTCGAGCGGACCGGCAGTTCGGTCTCGCGTCCCTCCGCCTTCGCACGGCAGAACGCGCCGAACGGGCAGGCGGCGCACTTCGGTTCGCCGTTTGGGAGGCAGACCGTCGCGCCGAGATCCATCCAGGCCTGGTTGAGGTCGCCGGGGGAACCGTTCCCGCGTCCGGCGGGTTCGTTCGCCCCGTCAGCCGTACGCTGTCCGGCCGCGAAGTGATCCGCGTAGAAACGCGTCAGCTCCGCCTCGAGGCGCTTCTTCGTCTCGGGAAGCGCGACGTCGTCCTTCCGCGCGAGAAGGCGCGAAATGACGCGCAGGACGTTTCCGTCGACGGCGGGGACGGGTTTTCCGTACGCGATCGAGGCGATCGCGCCGGCCGTGTACGAGCCGATCCCGGGGAGCTTTTCGAGCGCCGCGGGATCGTCCGGAAGGACGCCGTTATACTCCGCCGCGACGCGCTTCGCCGCTTTGTGAAGGTTCCTTGCGCGCGAATAGTACCCGAGGCCCTGCCACAGCTTCAGCAGCTTCTCCTCGTCCATCGAAGCGAGCGAAGCGGCGTCCGGCGCCTCCTCGAGGAAGCGCAGATAATACGACGTTCCCGCCTCGATCCGCGTCTGCTGGAAGATGATCTCCGAGAGCCAGATGTGGTACGGCGACGGGTCCTTCCGCCACGGGAGGTCGCGCGCGTTTTCGCGGTACCACGCGAGCGCGGCGTCCGCCGCCTTACGGAGGAGCGCCGCGTCGTCAGGTCTGTTCTGTTGTCCGTCCGGTTTTCTGTTCATCTGTTATTTGCGGCGTGCCGTTTCCCGCGCCGCTCTTCCCCTGCGTCAGTCCGCGAGCAGCATCCGCGCGAGGTCGTCCATATCCTTTGCGATCGCGGCGGCTCCGGCTTCCTCGAGTTCGCCCGGAGCCGCGTAGCCCCATGCGACGCCGATGCACGGGATCCCGACGATCTTCGCGCCCTCGACGTCGTATTTCGTGTCGCCGATGAGCACGGTCTCGTCCTTCGACGCGCCAAGGCCGTTCATCGCGCGTTCGACGACCATGTATTTCCGCTGGTTGTTCGCGCCCGGGTTGCTGCCGACGACGATGTCGAACGCGTCCGCGAGGCCGGCCCGCCCGAGCAGGAGCTCCGCGTGGACCTGCGGCTTCGACGTCGAGACGCCGAGCGTGAGTCCGGCCGCCCGCAGGCGCGCGAGAAGATCGCCGATCCCGGGGAACGGCCTGCTCTCATACACGCCGATCGGCGCGTACCGCTCGCGGAAGTCGACGACGAGTTGGTTGCCCTCTTCCTCGGTCACGCCGTAGACCTCCATGAACTTGTCGACGAGCGGCGGACCCGCGAAACAGCGGAGTTCGTCGAGTCCGGCGGCGATCCCGTGCTTCGCCAGCGCGTATTGAGCGCTTTTTGTAATGCCTTCGACGGTATCGAACACCGTCCCGTCGAAGTCGAATAAAATCGTCCTGTATCGCATTTATAATCCTTTGCTTTCTCTGTCAGTCCGTCGCGGACGCCATGATCACGACGAAGCGGTCGAGACTCCTGTCGTAGACGGTCGCGCAGAGCGTCCCCCACCATTCGCGGCCTTCGTCGAAATAGTCGGACCAGCCGGTCGTCCATTCGTAGACCTCGAGGCCGTTCGTCCCGTTCGGGAAGAGCGCCCCGTTCACCTTCCGGAAGTCGTCCGCCGTATAGACGGAGCCGGTCGGCGGCAGCAGGAACGCCTGCCAGTAGGGGCGGCTTCCGCCGTCCGTGACCTGGCGGACGCGCGTCGCGTCGGCCGCCTCCGGGAGCCCGAAGAATTTCTCCGCGGGGAGCGGTTTTCCCTCCGCCTTCGCGACGTCGAAATGCCAGCCTGCCTCGTCGTCCTCTTCGTCGATGAACAGCTTCCGCGCGGCCCAGAGTAGCGCAAACCAATGGGCGTTGTAGCCGCGGCCGTCTTCGTTCCGGACGATGCAGTAATCGACCGCAAGATCCGGATACGCCGCAAGCATGGTCTCCACTTGTTCGTCCTCTATGATCCGGTCGTTCGGGACGTATGTGGGCGTTTCGTTCGCTTTGCTTGTTTGTTTCTTCTGCTCTTTCGGCGGTTCCGGGTGCTTTTTCTTCGGCCGTCCGCCGAACACCTTCTCCGCCTCGTCGATTTGAATGTCGTAAAGCCCTGCGGCGTATTCGACCATCCGGCAGAAATCGAGGGCGTCGTACTCGCGGCCGGTGATCGACGTGAGGAGTTCCCCTTTCCGGAGCGCATAGAGGACGCTCCGCGGATCGAAGGAGTTATGGACCGCCGTTTTCGTACCGTCCTCCCCGGTGATGTAGAGGCACGGTTCGTACGGATGACACGTCAGTTGATACCGCGTTCCGTCCGCAACAAGATACGGCATCCCGTCGATCTCGCCGAGCGCGTACCGGTCGTCTTTATATGCGGTTTTTTTCATTTCTTCTGCCATCGTTCGTCCTCTTCAAAGCTGGTACATCCTATACATCTTCGCGTAGAGGCCGTCCTTCGCCATGAGTTCGTCGTGGGTGCCGGCCTCCGCGATGCCGTCCTTCGTCAGGACGAGGATCTTCTTCGCGTTGCGGATCGTCGTCAGGCGGTGGGCGATCGTCAGCGTCGTCCGGCCGACGGCGAGCTTTTCGAGCGACTTCTGGACGAGCAGCTCGCCCTCGTTGTCGAGCGCGCTCGTCGCCTCGTCGAGGATCAGGATCGGCGGGTTCTTGAGGAACACGCGCGCGATCGAGATGCGCTGCTTCTGGCCGCCGGACAGCTTCACGCCGCGTTCGCCGACGTAGGTGTCGTAGCCGTCCGGGAGCTCGCGGATGAACTCATCCGCGCCCGCCTTGCGGGCGGCTTCGACGATCTCGTCGAAGCCCGCTCCCGGCTTCCCGTACTCGATGTTGTCGCGGACCGTGCCGCTGAACAGATAGACGTCCTGCTGGACCATGCCGATCTGGTTGCGGAGCGACTTCATCGTGACGGTCCGGATGTCCGTCCCGTCGACGAGGATCCGCCCGTCCGTCACCTCGTAGAACCTGGGGATCAGGTTGCAGAGCGTCGTCTTGCCGCCGCCGGACGGGCCGACGAGCGCGACGTTCTCGCCCGCGGGGATCTCGATGTCGAGGTGCGAGAGGACCTGCTTGTCGTGGTCGGTGTAGTGGAAGCTGACGTTCTCGAAGCGGATGTCGCCCTTCACCGGCGGGAGCTCGGTCGCGTCGGGTGCGTCGGTGATCTCGGACGGCGTGTCCATGATCTCGCAGAACCGCTCGAGGCCGGTCATGCCGTTCTGGAACTGCTCGAAGAAGTTGACGATCTGGCGGACCGACGCGAGGAGCATCGAGACGTACAGAAGGAACGCGATGGGGTCGGGCGCCGTGATCCGCCCCTTGATGATGAAGATCGCGCCGAGGATGACGACGGTGATGTACATGATGCCGTCGAAGAACCGCGTCGTCGTATGGAAGCCCGCGAAGACCCTGTACCACTCGTTCTTCACGTCGTAGAACGCCTTGTTGCTCTGTTCGAACTTCGCCTCCTCGACGTCCTCGTTCGCGAA
>JAEEUO010000140.1 GCA_016286935.1 Bacillota bacterium
CTCCATCGTTTTCCCCTCTTCCCGTGTTCCTTCCGGCCGCGGCTTCGGTCGCATACAAATATACCATAACGGATATTATGTGGGCCATCTCCGTTACATGAGAAAAGCTTTCAAACAGCCGTAGGGCCGCCTGAAAGCATTTCATTCCTATGCATCATAACATCTGTTCTGTAAAAAGTAAAGTCGTTTTATGCAATATTGTGTGCAATTTCGTCAATTTTCCCGCACGATCGCGTACGAGAGCGGTGCGACCGAGACCGTCAGGCCTCCGTCCAGCCGGACGTAGCGCGTTTCTTCGCGGTTCCGGTTGATGAGGACCGTTACGTTTCCCTTCCGTTCCGCGTCGAACCGCTCGAAGCCGAAGACGTCGGAATCGGCCGCGAACGGCCTCAGTCCGCCGTCCGTAAAGACCGGGTCGGACTTCCGGAGGCGGATCGCGTCGCGCACGATCGCCATCGTTTCGCCGTCTTCCTTTCCCCACGGATACGTCGCGCGGTTGAACGGATCGCTGTACCCTTCCATCCCGGCCTCGTCGCCGTAATAGACGCACGGGACGCCGGGAAGCGTCATCTGGAGGACCGTCATCAGCCGGAAGCGCTTCACCGCGAGCTCCCGCTGTTCGTCCGAGAGGCGGTAGGCGCGCCGTTCGGCCTCCGTCAGGGAATCCGCGTCGGGAACGCCGCCCATGACGGTAAGCGACCGCGCGCGGTCGTGGCTCCCCATGAGGTTGAAGGCGCCGTAGAACGCCGTCGGCGGGTAGTTTTCCATCAGCGAGAGGACCGTCTCCGCGAGCGCGTACGCGTCGGACGTTCCCAGAAGGAATTCGTGGACCGCCGCGCGGAGCGGATAGTTCATCGCGGTGTCGAGCTCGTGGCCGAGCAGATAACGGCGCAGCTTTCCGTAGCTGACCTTGTTCGACGCGTCCTCCCAGACCTCGCCGATGACGATCGCGTCGGGATCGGTCTCGACGGCGGCCTGTTTCAGGCCTTCGATGAATTCGTCGGGGAGCTCGTCCGCGACGTCGAGACGCCACGCCTTCGCGCCCTTCCGGAGGTAATGGCGGACGACGCTGTCGCCGCCGCCGTAGATGAATTCGCGGTACGACTCCGTCATTTCATTGACTGCCGGGAGATCCGGGATCCCCCACCAGGCGTCGTAACCGACCGGGGAATCGTCGAACGTGAACCATTCGCGGTACGGGCTGTCCGCGCTTTCGTACGCGCCCGTCGACGGGTAGTTGCCGAAGCGGTTGAAGTAGAGGCTGTCCCAGCCGGTGTGGTTGAAGACGCCGTCGAGCATGATCGAGATCCCGTACCCGTTCGCGGCCGCGATCAGCCGGTCGAACGCCTCGTCGCCGCCGAGCAGCGGATCGACGCGGAAATAGTCGCCCGTGTCGTAGCGGTGGTTGCTCAGCGCCTCGAAGATCGGATTGAGGTAGAGCGCCGTGATGCCGAGATCGGCGAGATACGGCAGTTTCTCGCGGATACCGTCGAGCGTTCCGCCGTAGAATTCCCATTCCGTGACGGCGCCCGTTTCGGAGCGCTTATACTCCGGGACCTTGTCCCATTCCGGCACGATGACGCGGCGGATGCCGTGGGGGTGGAGGCGGAAGAACGTCTCCTCGCGGGCCGCGCGCTCCGTCGGGCTCTCCTCTTCGCCGCGGAAGAACCGGTCGGGGAAGATCTGGTAGAACACGGCGTTCTTATACCAGTCCGGAAGCTTCCGCTCGCGGTAGACGGTGATCTGGAACGAGGAGAGCTGGCGGTCATAGAGGGCCGAGCGGCCGCCGTGCTTCCCTTCTTCGGGTCCGACGTACACCGTCGTCTCGTTCCCCCATTCGTCCGTTCCGCGGACGATGAAGGAGTACCAGACGATGCCCGGAACGTCACGGGAGATCGTCGCATGGAACCGGTATCCGCCCTCTTCCCGGTAGGATTTTGCCATCGGCAGATAGCGTTCGCCGTCGCTGTCGATCCAGATCCGGAGCGTCGCCTCGGAGGCGGAGCCGTCCGTCGTAAGCGCAAGCGAGATCTCCGTTCCCGCCGTTACGGCGCCGAACGGAGACCGGTACTCGGGGTCCCTTGTGTCGTGAAATGCATGCATGTCGGAGTGTTCTGCCCTTCGTTATTTCGTGTACGGAGTGACCTCGGGGTGGAGTTTGTGGTAGATCTCCTTGTACTGTTTCGCGGACTTTTCCCACGAGACGTCGTAGTTCATCGCCTGGAGGATGAGCTTCTCCCAGTCCTTCGGACGGTTGCGGCAGATGTCGGCCGCCTCCTTGACGGTGAAGAGCAGTTCGTGGGCGTTGTAGTTCATGAAGCGGAAGCCCGTTCCCTCGCCGGTGAATTTGTTGTAGGGAACGACGCTGTCGGTCAGGCCGCCGGTCATCCGGACGATCGGAAGCGTTCCGTAGTGCATCGCGATCATCTGGGAGAGGCCGCACGGCTCGAACTTCGACGGCATCAGGAGGATGTCGGCGCCCGCGTACAGACGGCGCGAAAGCGCTTCATCGAAGTAGATCGCCGCCGCCATGTTCGGGCGGTGGGAGGCGATGCGCTTCAGCTCGGCCTCGTACGCCGGGTCTCCCGTGCCGAGGACGACGAGCTGGATGTCCTGGTCGAGCAGCTCCTCGAGGACCGCGTCGAGAAGGTCGAGGCCCTTCTGTTCCGTCAGACGGCTGATCATCGCGATGAGCGGCACCTCGGGACGGACCGCGAGTCCGAACTGCTTCTGGACGTCGGCCTTGCAGACGGCCTTTCCGCTGAGGTCCTTCACCGAATACCGGGCCGGAAGCGCCGGATCGGTCGCGGGATCGTATTCGTTGAGGTTGATGCCGTTCAGGATGCCGTAGAGGACGTCGGCGCGGCGGCGGAAGATGCCTTCCATATTTTCGCCGTAATACGCGCTCTTGATCTCCTCCGCGTACGTCGGGCTGACGGTCGTGAGGATGTCGCTGTAGCAGAGGCCGCCCATCATGAAGTTGATCGCGTCCTTCGTCGCGCGGAGCTGGTTCTCGGCGGCGGGGATCCCGTAGAGGCCGAGGATGTCGCCGAGGACATAGTCGCTCATCATCCCCTGGAATTTCAGGTTGTGGACCGTGAAGACGGTCTTGATGTTGTCGTAGAGCGGGATCCCGCGGTAGAACTCGCGCAGGAAGACCGGAGAAAGCGCGGTGTGCCAGTCGTTGCAGTGGAGGACGTCGCACTTGAAGTCGGGCAGATACTGGAGGAACTCGCAGACCGCCTTCGAGAAGAACGCGATCCGTTCGCCGTCGTCATAGTACCCGTACGCGCGGTCGCGCAGGAAGTAGTACTCGTTGTCGAGGAAGTAGTAGACCGTTCCGTCCCACTTCAGCTCCCAGACGCCGCAGTAGACGTTCCGCCAGCCGAGCGGCACGTAGAGTTCGGTGACGAACTTCATCTTCGCCTTGTATTCTTCCGGGATCGTCTTGAACTTCGGAAGGACGGCTCTGGCTTCGATCCCGACGCGTTTGAGCGCTCCCGGGAGGGAGCCGCCGACGTCGCCGAGTCCGCCGGTCTTCATAAAGGGCGCCGCTTCGTAGAACGCGAGCATGACGCGCAGTTTTCTTCTCATGTGTTTTGTACCGTTTACCATTTGTTGTTCTTGCTCATCACAAAGATGTCTTTTTTCGTTCCTTTGACGACCGTTCCCTCGCCGATCACGTTGTAGCGGTCGACGATGGCGTTTTCGACCTTCGCGTCCTTCTTCACTGTGCAGTTCTGCATGATGATGGCGTTTTCGACCTTCGCACCCTCTTCGACGGTCACGCCGCGGAAGAGCACGCTGTTCTCCACCTTCCCGCGGATCTCGCATCCGGCCGGGATCAGCGAGTTTTCGACCTTCGCGTCCGGGCCGTACCGCGTCGGGACCATGTCCATGATCTTCGTCGTGATCGGCCGGTCGGGGTCGAACAGCTCGCGGCGCACGTCGGCGTCGAGGAGTTCGCGGCTCGCGCGGAAGTACGATTCCTTCGAGTGGATCGAGCTCGTATAGCCCGTGAATTCATACGTCGATACGGTCAGCTTGTCGAGGTCGCCGGAGACGGCGTCGAAGAAGTCCATATAACTGACGGCCTCGTAC
>JAEEUO010000141.1 GCA_016286935.1 Bacillota bacterium
CGGAAAGGTCGTGAATCTCACCGCCGATGAGAGCGTGATGGCGGATGGAAAGGTCGACATGTCAATGGTGGACGCGATCGCATTCGATCCGTACACGCACGGATACTACAGAGTTTCGGAGCGCGTAGGCGAGGCCTTCAGGGACGGACTGAAATTGAAATAAGACAGGACGGATCGACGTCGAAGAAGGGCGCGAAGGGCTTCTGGCCGCGATACGGGAAGTCAGATAGAACTCTCGAGCTCGAGATGGTTGATATCGATGTTGTAGATCACGTCCTTCCGCTCGACGACCACCCGGATCCGCTGCTTGAGCTCCGCGTTCCGGCTGATGTTCGTGAGAAGCTCGCGGGTGGGATTGATCGCGCACGGATGGCCGGTGTTCTCGAACATCGTCAGGTCGCCGTTCGTGTCGCCGTACGAGTAGCTTTGTGACAGGTCGATGCCGTACTGGTCTGCGAGCTGGTACAGCGCCTTCTTCTTCGACGCGCCGTCCCACATCGGGGTGATCTCGCCCGTGTAGTAGCCGCGGTCGTCGCAGTGGTAGACGGTGCCTCTGTAGTCGTCGAAGGCGTATTTGTTCGCCATCTCCCGCACAAGGGCGTCGGGTGAGCCGGAGATCGCGATGACGAGATGGCCTTCGCGCTTGTGGCGTTCGATCTCTTTGCGGGTGAACTGGTAGACGCGGTCGCCTTTCTGTTGAACGACGAGCCGCGCGATGTGGTCGATGTGCTCATGGGAGATGCCGACGCTCGTTTCCTTGAAGATCGCGACCATCTTGGAGAGATACCGGTCGTAGTCCCCCTGGCGCCTGTCCCACGCATGGAAGGCCGGGCCGACTTCCTCCTCCCAGCGCTTCGGCGCGACGATCTCGTGCGTCACCATCTTCTTGAATACTTCCGTGATCAGACCTTCGCGGTAGATCGTGCCGTCAATATCGAAAAATGCTGCGATTCTGTCCATTTCATTCACCTGCCGTCGAGTGTTATTACAAAGAATGTACCACAAATCGCGAAAAAGGGCGAAAGGTTTTCAAAATCCGTTGGACACTTGTTGGACAACGGGTTTTATTGTATAATCAGACAACAATGCAGACCCATACCCATAATCAATCTCGGTCCTACAGGTACGCAAAGGAGGAGCCCTATGTTCGGCCGCAGAATGAAGAAAGGTTTCACACTGGCGGAGCTGTTGATCGTCGTCGCGATCATCGCGGTGCTTGTCGCCATCGCCGTTCCGGTCTTCCGCGGGAGTCTCGCCAAAGCGGAGGAGGCCGTCTGCATGGCCAACCGCCGTTCGCTCTACGCCCAGATCGTCACCGAGCACCTTCTCACCGACCGGCCGTGCGCGGCGATCTTTGCCGAATACGTCGGAAGCGCGGGAAAATGTCCGGCCGGCGGTACGTTCTCGTGGAGAGACGAGGGCAATACGGGCGTCGTCGTCTGCGATCACCACGACGGCGGCGGTTCGGGCGGCTCGGGCGGCGGCTCCGGAAGCGGGTCGTCAAGCACCCCGGCCCTTCACACGACGCCCGGTCTGACGGCGGCTACGCTCGTTCCGGGAACAGTCGTCCGGGATGAGACCGGAGCGGTCGTCATCTTCAGCGGCATGTGGGGTACTCAGAATGCGTACTCCACCGGAGCAAAAGCCGCGGAGCTTGCGGCACAGTTTCCTTCGGACGCCAAACTGGTCGACCCGTCGGACATCAAAGATGCCTCGTTCACCGGGACGTTGAAAGTGGGCGATCTGTATTACGATGCCCCCACCGGTACGTTTTACTATGTAAAATACGTTAATTCAGAAACCTGGCCTGCGAGCGGATGGCTCGAACTGTTCCAGTAGCGATAACGATCGGGCCGGCACGAAAGGAAGAAGTATGAAGAAACGACTACTGTGTCTGATACTGGCGCTCGTGTGCGTGTTTGTGTTCACCGTACCGGCGTACGCGGTCAGCTCGTTCGAGGAGTACATCGCCTCCACGAACCGGCTGAAGGGCGTCGACTACAACCGCATCAAACAGCACAACCGCCAGTACGTCCGCGTGACGTTCGAGATCGGCTCCCAAAAGTTCCGCGGATCCCTCCAGCGTGGCTATCACATCGACAACGAGACGACGGACAAGATCATCAAGGCCGCGATGCTCGAGAACAATCTGAATTCGGCGATGCTGACCGTACATCAGGTGCGGATCGCGGAGGCGGAGAAGATCGATCCCGCGTTCAAGGCGCAGTTCTGGCTCGAGATGATCGGCCAGCTGCTCCACGGCGGTGCGGTCATGGACGCGTATCAGGCGGGCAAGAAGGGCGACTCCGGAACGATGTACCTGATGGACCAGGTCCAGAGCGAGCTGATCTCGAAGCCGATCGGCCTGATCCTCGGCAATCTTTCGAAAGGGTTCGCGAGCGGCTTCCTTCTGAACGGCCTCGCGAACTGCGCGGAGCCGACCGCGAAGGAACTCCTGAAGGCGGCCGCGAACGACGCGAAGAAACAGGACGCGCTCGAAAGCGCGATCCTTCTCAATCTGTTCTACAAGCGCTGCAACGAACTGCTCGAGGAGGAGGCGAAGCGGAACGACAAGACGAACTGGAAACTCGTCGCCAACGCGAAATCCCAGGAGGAGCGCTGGTTCTTCGGCACGCCCGTCGAACAGAAATGGACGTTCCACTGCAACCTGATGAAGGAAGAGGACACGTCGAGCCCCGAAGGCGTCTACACGGGCGTCATGATGGCCGATATCACCCACGACATGTCGACGTTCGACAAGGACTATCTGTGGCGCGTCGTCGACGAGATGCCGTATCTGCCCGACATCCACGCGGCGTATCCGTGGGAGAAGTTCTACGACTGCTGGTCGAAGGGCTCGATCCTCGAAAAGCATTTCAAGGCGGAGAAGATCAGCTTCTTCATCCCGGAGGACGTCGCGAAGCTGGCGAACGGGACCGAGATCGACTACGCGTCTCTGGAAGGCAACTTCAAGACGAAACAGGCCTTCTGGAGCTCGCATCCGATCTGGATCGTACCGGAGGGCGTGATGCCGATGGTCGATTCCCAGGGCAAGTACTCCTTCCCGAACGCCCAGGGCCAGGCCGCGACGACGCTCCACCTGACGGGCCGGATGGCGGATCCCCTGAGCCCGGAGATCTACGTGATCTCGAACAACGCGAAGATGTGGAGCACCGTCGACGCGCCGCATCTCCACCTGGAACACGACCAGAGCCAGGAGGGCGCCAGCGGAACGCTTTCGATCAACCATGACATCTTCCGCGACCTCGCTGAAGGGCGGATCGTGCTCAAAGCCGGCTGGGAGGGGGTGAAGTGATGAAACGGATCCTTTCTGTGATTCTCATCGCGGCGCTCCTTGCCGCGCTCTGCGTCGGACTCGGCGGGTGTACTTCGAAACCGGCCGACCAGCAAACCCCCGGTAAGCCGTCCGGGAACGGCGATCCGGCGCCGGTGTACGTCGACGACCAGACCGTCGACAGCGAGACGGGCGAACCCGCGGACGGGCTGAATGTCTACGGCCTGCCGGACCTCTCCGGTTACTCGGCGGAGGAGATCTGGGATATGTATGTCCATCCGGAGAACTGGGACCGCGCGGTGCTGGATCTCTGCGACGGCGATCTCTTCCCGGCGGACGACCAGGTCCGCGTCGAGGAGGAGATCCCGGATTACGTGTTCGATCTCGGCGAATGGGAGGACTACGATCCCGGCGACTGGGAACCGGGTCCGGATGAGAAGATGGACTACGGCGACGCGATCGAAGGGCCCGAAGGCTCCGAAGGCGGAGAGGACGGCGAATCCGGCCTGCTCACCTCGATCCCGGCCGAGTACGCGTTCCTGCTTCCGGAAGGCCTCCGGACCGGCGACGTCGCGGCGGAGAACGAGGGCTCGCTCATGCTGAGCCTGCCGAACCGGACGGGCGAGGACTTCGCGGCCATCGTCGAGCGCGTGAAGAACGCGGGCTATACGAAGGACGCCCAGGAAATGAACATGATGGGCATCCAGATGTACGAGGCGCGGAACGGCTCCAAGTCCGTCAGCGTCATGCTCCAGAACGGCACGGTGATCGTGTCGATCG
>JAEEUO010000142.1 GCA_016286935.1 Bacillota bacterium
GGGGCGCGACACCGCGACCTCGTAGCCCTCGCGGCGCATGTTTTCGAGCAGGACCGAGAGATGGAGCTCGCCGCGGCCGCTGACCTTGAAGCCGTCCGTCGTGTCGAGCGGCTCGACAAGAAGGCCGACGTTGACCTCGAGTTCCTTTTCGAGGCGTTCCTTGATGTGGCGGCTCGTGACGTACTTGCCGGACTTGCCCGCGAACGGGCTCTTGTTGACCATGAAGTTCATCGAGAGCGTCGGCTCCTCGATGTGGATCATCTCCATCGGCTCGGGGCACGCGGGATCGCAGATCGTGTCGCCGATCGTGACGTCGGAGATGCCGGAAACGACGACGATGTCGCCGGCTTCGGCCTCGGGGACCGCGACGCGCTTCATGCCGCGGTAGACGAAGACCTGGTTGATCTTGCGCTGGCGGGGCTGGCCGTCCTCCGTGCAGACGGCGACGGTCTGGCCTTCGCGGATCGTGCCGCGCGTGATGCGGCCGATGCCGAGGCGTCCGATGTAGTCGTCGTACGCGAGCGTCGAGACCTGGAACTGGAGCGGCTCCCCGCGGCGGTCGGGATACGGATCGCAGTGGTCGATGATCGTCTCGAAGAGCGGGTCGATGTTCAGGCCGCCCTGGCCGCCGGCGGTGTTTTTCTTGATCTTCGTGTCGCCGGTCTGGACGACGATGTGGGCGGCGTCCGCCGGATCGCGGACAACGATGCCCTGGCGGGCGATGCCGTAGAGGATCGGGAAGTCGAGCTGGGCGTCGTTGGCGTTGAGGTCCATGAAGAGCTCGTAGACCTCGTCGACGACCTCGTCGATCCGCGCGTCCTTCTTGTCGATCTTGTTGATCAGGAGGATCGGGTTCAGGCCCTGCTCGAGCGATTTCTGGAGGACGAATCGCGTCTGGGGCATCGGGCCCTCGGACGAGTCGACGAGTAAAATGACCGTATCGACGGTCTTCATGATGCGCTCGACCTCGGAGCTGAAGTCGGCGTGTCCGGGCGTGTCGACGATGTTGATCTTATAGTCGCCGTGCATGACGGAGCAGTTCTTCGAGTAGATCGTGATCCCGCGCTCGCGTTCGATGTCGTCGGAATCCATGACGCAGACCGCGACGTCCTCGTTTTCGCGGAAGACGTGGGACTGGGACAGGAACGCGTCGACGAGCGTCGATTTGCCGGCGTCGACGTGGGCGATGACCGCGATGTTGATGATTTTCTGTTTGTCGCTCAAGGGTGTTTCCTCGCTGTCAGTTTTTTCTTTTTAACTGAATTATTGTATCACAATAAAACACTCTCCCGCAAGATGCAGGAGAGAGAAAACAGGGCGAAACGGGTCATTCTTCGGACTCGTCGAATCCTTCCGGGCGGTGCTGTCCGGGATGGCGCAGTTCCCAGTCCTCCATACGGTCCTGCATCTCCTTGCGGAACTTCAGAAGCACGACGAGTGTGACGATCGCCGCGACGAGCATGATGACGCCAGCGATGAGAAACAGACCGGCGACCGCGGTGCTGCCCGAGACCGATACGATCAGGGCGAGAACGAGCGTGAGCACGTAGACGGCGAGGTTGACGTATTTCAGTGTGCGGATCGTTTCGGTGTGATGCGAGTCGTAGTCGCTGCCGATCGTCTCGAGGACGCCGAAGAGGATGAACATATACGCCGCGCTGACCACGCCCGTGACCGTCGTGAGGATGCCGGCGTCGAGTTCGGGTCTTGCCATCTTCAGGATCCATGCCGCGCCGGTCAGAATGACCATCACGAGCGGGACCCACCGCAGATACGGTTTCCCCGCGACGTATTCGCCGAGGAGGACGTACGCAAAGAAGAACAGGATCCAGCCGATCCAGTCGGGGGTGATGTTCAGCGTTCCCGAATTGAAGTTGAGATTGATGTTCACGAGCGTGAACAGGAAGCCGAACGCGACGTAGGAAATGCCTTTTTTCAGATCTGCGGATGTCATTGGAATGCTCCTTTCTCCGTGTGGTTTCGTAACGGATGGCCTTTACAGGCGGGTCGTCAGCCACAGCATTGCGCCGAGGCCGAGGAAGGCGAAGAGCGGTACGAGGACCGTGAACGATGTGTGTTTCGTCTTGTGGCGGAAGACGAGCATGCCGAGGAACGCGCCGGCGCCGCCGAGGAGGAACGCGGTCAGGAGCAGCGTCTTTTCGGAGACGCGCCACTCGCCCTTCTCCGCCTTGCGCTTATCGACCGCGTAGAGCGAGAAGACGACGGCGTTCCAGACGGCGTACGCGATCCATATGATCATTTTCAGTGTCGTCGGTTGCATCGTTTTCAAGGGCGCTGCGCGCCCGTCTGCGCCGTTTTTCCGGTTCGCCGGGTCTTTTCCCGTTTCAGGGCAAAAAGTCGCTGAAACGGGCTATTTTCGGCCTTGTCGCGCGTCAGATCCGCAGTCCGGGCGACCGGAGGCCCGTATACCGCTCGCCGAGCTCGTTCGCGCGGGATTCCGGCCAGACGGCGAAGTACGAAACGTGTTCCTTCGCGCGCTTCCGGACGAACGGCGGAGCCCATGCCCAGACGAGCGACGGGAGTCCGACCGCAAGGAGATAGAGCGGTCCCCAGAAGAGCGACTGGATCGTGTGGCCGTATTCGTGGACCGCGAGTTCTTCGGCCGTCGCCTTCTCCCGTTCGGGCGTGCGCCGCCCGCGGTAGTGATACAGCGGGTCGTCCGTCACGAAGACGAACAGGCCGAGCGACAGGCTCGACTTCAGCCGCCACCGCGTCAGGACGGCGCCGCGGAACGGTTCGTGCGGGCAGGACAGCGTCGCAAGGAACACGAGCGCGCCGAGAAGCGTCTGCGGGAGGCCCCAGACGGTCTGGAGGAGCGTGTAAAGGCCGCGGGGAATCGTTTTCTGTTGTGTGTTATCCGCGTTTTGTGTCATCGTATTCGTCGCGGAGGATGCCGTAGACGCGGACGTCCGTGATGCCGCGGTTGCTGCGCGTGGCCTTGCGGAGCGTTCCTTCGTACGTCAGCCCGCACGCCTGCATCACGTGGCCGGAGCGGGGATTCTCCGGATCGTGGCGCGCTTCGACGCGGTTCGCGCCGACCTCGTCGAACAGGAACGCGATCAGCGCGCGGAACGCTTCGGAGACGATGCCCTTCCGCCACCAGCGGCTGCCGATGCAGTAGCCGATCTGGACGCTCGCCGCCTTCTCGTTGACCTCCACGACGGAGATCGAGCCGACCGGCTCCGCGAGTTCCCTGAGCTCGATCGCCCACTGGTAGAACGCCGGGTCACCGTACTTGGAGATCCAGTCGGCCAGAACGCGTTTCGTCACGTCGACGTTCGCATGGGTCGGCCACATCAGGAAGCGCGTCACGATCTCCTCCGACGCCCAGTTGCGGTACATCGGCTCCGCGTCGTCCGCGCGGAACGGCCTGAGGATCAGCCGCTCCGTTTCGATCGTTTGCGTGCCTTTGTGGGTCAGTTTCTGTTCTTTCGCGGCGGGCGCGGCGCCGAGGTCGATCCAGTACCGCTCGAGATAGACGTCGTCCTTCGGCTCGTGAACGGTCGATTCGTAGACGCCGCCGTTGGCGAGGATCGTCCGCCGGCTCCCCTCGTTTTCTTCGAGGCAGCAGACGAGCACGCGCTCGAGGCCGAGGCCGCGGCAGAGCGGGAGCGCCTCCCGGAGCATCGCCTTCGCGTAGCCCTTCCGCCGCTCGTCCGGCGCGACCGCGTAGCCGATGTGGCCCGCGTATTTCTCCAGGAACTCGTTGAAGCGGTGGCGGATCTGGATCATGCCGACGATCTTGCCGTCCGATTCGCGGACGTACAGATACTGGGTCGCGGGAACGCGGTCCGCGGGGACCTTGGCGGGATCCTTCCCGTCCTCGCAGAAGCGGATCCACGCGCGGATGTCCTCGTACCGCCGGAGCGGTCCGCACCCGTCCATCGACCCGCCCTCTTTGAGGAACGATTCGCGGTACGCGCGGATCCGGTCCTCGTATTCGATTGTCGGTTCGACCAGTTTCATGTCGCGATCCTTCTTTCGTTTTCGCGATTGTACCACAAAACCGCGATTGCTAGAACCCGCGCGG
>JAEEUO010000143.1 GCA_016286935.1 Bacillota bacterium
GCTCCCGCGCGGCAGCGGCGTCGTCTTTGAGTCGGCCGCCGACCACGATTCGCTCGCCGTGAACTGGCAGCGGCTGATCCTGACGAACCTCGCGGAGAAGGAACACCGGGGCGTCCTCACCGGCGCGCCTCTGACCGACGTCCGCGTCACGCTGATCGCGGGCCGCGCCCACGAAAAGCACACCGAGGGCGGCGATTTCCGCCAGGCTTCCCGTCGGGCGGTCCGCCAGGCCCTCTGTAAGGCCCAAAACGTCCTCCTGGAGCCGTTTTTTGCCTTCACATTGGAAATTCCCTCAAACGAGGTCTCACGCGCGGCAGCGGACCTGAAAACGATGTTCTGCGCGTTCGACGCGCCGGCCGATCTCGGCGGCTCCTTCCGCATCACCGGTAAAGGCCCCGCGTCTCTGCTCGCGGACTACCGCCGCACGCTCCTCGCGTACACGAAGGGGACGGGAAGGCTGTCGTGCCGCTACGACGGCCACTACCCCTGCCACAACACGGCCGAGGTCGTGGAGGCGGCCGGCTACGAGCCCGACCGCGATACGGAAAACCCGGCCGATTCCGTCTTCTGCTCGCACGGATCCGGGATCATCGTCAAGTGGGACAAGGCCGACGCCTTCATGCACGTCGACAGCGGCTTCCGGCTGAAGGAGACCGCGGACGAAGAAGAGGAGATCGAGGTCGTCAGCCGTCCGAAGGTGCGCGCGCGGTCGCTCGACTTCGACGAACGCGAGCTCGAGGCGATCATGGAGCGCGAATTCGGTCCGATCAAACGGCCGCGCTACTCGAGCCTGCCCTACGATCCGGCGGCCGCGAAGCCGCCGAAGAGCGAGCCGGTCCCGGTCACGAAACAGGACCACCTCATCGTCGACGGCTATAACGTCATCTACGCGTGGGACGATCTCGCCGAACTGGCGAAGGAGAGCCTCTCCGCGGCGCGGGAACGTCTCGCGGACACGCTTTCGAACTATGCGGGCTTCCGCGGCTGCGATCTTGTACTCGTGTTCGACGGCTACCGGGTCCCCGGAAACGCCGGCGGGAAGGAGGAGACCGGCGGCATCCGCGTCGTCTACACGAAGGAGGGCGAGAGCGCCGACAGCTACATCGAAAAGCTGACGCGCGAGATCGGGCGGAACGAGCACGTCCGCGTGGCGACGAGCGACGGCCTGATCCAGCTGACGTGCCTCCGGACGGGCGTGATGCGGATGAGCTCGCGCGAGCTCGGCTACGAGGTCGGCGCGGCTCTGGAACAGCTGCGGGCGATCCGCGAGCGGACGCACGGCGCGCGCACGACGATCGGAGACCTTGCACCGGGCCTCTCGGATGTGATAAAATAAAATGTTCCCGCGCAGACCGGAAACGAAACGGGAACCACAACGAACCGAACCGACTAAGCCCGACATGATCAACGAAGTAAACGAACAAAAACCTGACGTGAAACGCGGAACGAAGCGGCTCCTCGCCGCCGTTCTTTCCGCATCGATGATCCTTTCGCTCGCGGCCTGCACGCCCGAAGCGCCTCCGGAGCCCCAGCCCGAGCCCGACACGACGCCGCCGGTGATCGAGGGCATCAAAAACCTCGAAACGGACCAGGGCGTCGCGCCGTCCTACCGCGAGGGCGTCTCCGCGACCGACGAGACGGACGGCGCAGTCCCGTTCACCGTCGACACGTCCGCGGTCGATCTCGAGACGCCCGGCTTCTATGAGGTCGTCTACGCGGCCGAGGATTCCGCCGGAAACCATGCGCGCGCCTCCGTCCGGCTCGCCGTGAACGCGCTCCAGACCGTCCCGGTCGACCAGGAACCCGAGGAGGACATCGAGGAGCCGATCCCGGAGGATCTCACCGAGGAGACGGTCTACGAGCTGGCGGACAAGGTCCTCGCCCGCATCACGAACGACGAGATGGATCTGTCCACGAAGGCGTGGGCGATCTACAACTGGACATACCACAACATCCGCTACGTCGGCACCTCCGACAAATCGAGCTGGATCGTCGGCGCGTACGTCGGCTTCGTCCGCTCGAAGGGCGACTGCTTCAACTACTACGCCGTCGCGAAGGCGCTCCTCCACCAGGTCGGCATCGAAACGGTCGACCTGACGCGTGTGCCTTCGAGGACGCGCCACTACTGGCTCCTCGCGAACATCGGGACGGGCTGGTACCACTTCGACGCCTGTCCGCACCCGAACGGCTATCCGTTCCAGTCGTTCTTCGTGACGGAGGAGGAGGTCCGCGAATACACGGCCCTGCTCAGCGAAGCCGGCGTTCGCGAGAACTACTTCACCTACGATTATTCGACGTGCATGGTCCCGGTCGTCGGAACGCCCGAGGGCGCCGAGACCGAATACGGCTGGTATCTCCTCGAGACGGGCCAGATCCCGGATCCGAACGGGGATCCGGACGACCCGAACGGCGAAACGAATACTGAAGATCCGAACGGCGAAACGGATCCCGAAGACCCGAACGGTGAAACGAATCCCGAGGATCCGAACGGCGAACAGAACGCCGAGGATCCCAACGGCGAAACGGCCGGACCGGACGAAGGCGGACCCGCGGCGGATCAGCCCGGGGAAGGAGCGTAGAGACCGATGCAACGCAACGTACTGGAATATCTCGAACAGACATGGCGCGGCTGTCCGGACAAGACCGCTTTCTCGAACGGAACGGACGGCGTGACGTTCGCGGAGGTCTCCGGAAACGCGCGGCGGATCGGCACGTTCCTCGCGAAGAGGGGCTTTGCCGCGGAACCGGTCGTCGTGTTCATGGAAAAGCATCCGCGGTCTGTCGTCGCGTTCTTCGGCGTCGTGTACGCGGGCTGCTACTACGTGCCTCTCGATGAGGAGATGCCGCTGTTCCGCGTCGAACTGATCCTGAACACGCTCCGGCCGCGCGCCTGCATCGTCGACGGAAAGACCGGACCGGTCGTGGAAAAACTCCTCGCGGACCGGAAGACGGACGAAGCGGAGACCGCGCCGATGGCCGTGTTCTCCTACGACGAGGCGATCCGCGAAGAGGCGGACGACGCGGTCCTTGCCGCGATCCGGAAGCGCCAGATCGACACAGACCCGCTCTACGTCGTCTTCACGTCCGGCTCGACGGGCGTTCCGAAGGGCGTCGTCGCGTGCCACCGCTCCGTGATCGACTACATCGAACAGCTGTCCGACTGCCTCGGCTTCTCGTCCGAAACGGTCTTCGGAAACCAGACGCCGCTCTACTTCGACGCCTGTCTCAAGGAACTCTATCCGACGCTGAAATTCGGCGCGACGACGTATCTGATCCCGAAACAGCTCTTCCTCTTCCCGATGAAGCTCGTCGACTTCCTGAACGAGCACCGGATCAACACCGTCTGCTGGGTCGTTTCGGCCCTGACGACGATCTCGGGCTTCAAGGCCCTCGAAAAGAAGAAGCCGGAATACCTGAAGACGGTCGCGTTCGGCTCCGAGGTCTTCCCGATCCGCCAGTTCAACCTCTGGCGCGAGGCGCTTCCGGACGCGAAGTTCACGAACCTCTACGGCCCGACCGAGGCGACGGGGATGTCGTGCTTCTACCACGTAGACCGCGCGTTCGAGGAGGGCGAGGCGATCCCGGTCGGCGAACCGTTCCCGAACACGGGCCTCCTTCTTCTGACCGAGGACGGCCGCGAAGCCGGCCCCGGCGAAACGGGCGAGATCTGCCTCCGCGGAACGTGCCTTACCCTCGGGTATTACCGGAACGCGGAGAAGACGAACGAAGCGTTCGTCCAGAACCCGCTGAACGACGCGTATCCGGAGCTGATCTACAGGACCGGCGACCTCGGCCGCTTCAACGAGCGCGGCGAGCTCGTCTACCTCGCGCGGAAGGACTTCCAGATCAAGCACATGGGCCACCGCATCGAACTGCCCGAGATCGAGATCGTCGCGGCGATGCACGAAAGCGTCGCCCAGGCCGCCTGCGTGTTCGAGAAGGAGAAGGAGCGCATCACGCTGTTCTACGCGGGGGATGCCGAAGCGAAGGACGTCACGACGTTCCTCCGCGAAAAGCTC
>JAEEUO010000144.1 GCA_016286935.1 Bacillota bacterium
GGTCAACATCTCGACGCCGTCGCGCTCGCTCGCCAACCGCTGCAAGGCGGCCGTCGCGTATCTCAACGAAAACCCGCGGACGCGCGCCGTCGCGACGGGCGGAAAGGGAGCCGACGAGTGGATCGCCGAATCGTACGCGACGAAGGTCTACCTCATGAGCGAGGGGATCGATTCTGCGCGCGTTCTGACCGAGGAAAAGAGCACATCGACGCAGGAGAATTTCCGGTTCGCGCGCGAGGCGATCGAAGCGGCCGGCGGCTCGGCGGACGACTCCGTCGTGATCGTCACGTCCGCGTTCCACGTCTACCGCGCGAAGAAGCTGGCCGCCGCGGCGGGCTTTTCCAACGTTTCCGCGAAGGGCTCGAAGGACCTCCCGCTGCTCGTGCCCTATTACTATTTCCGCGAATACGCCGCGAACCTGTTCGGAACGGTCGCGGGCCATTTCTGATCCCGTGCGGACGGAACGGAGGAAAGGAGCGAACGATGCTCTGGAATGCGAAAAACGGCCGCGCAAAGCTCGGCGGTACGGAGATGGAATACGTCTCGTTCGGCGCGGGGAAGAAAGCGTTCGTGATCCTGCCCGGGCTGTCGGACGGTCTCGCGACGGTCGGCGGAAAGGCGCTGCTGCTCGCAAAGCCGTATAAGATCTTTTTCGAAAAGTACACGGTGTACATGTTCAGCCGCAAGAACGCGATGCCCGAGGGATATTCGATCCGCGACATGGCGGCGGACCAGGCCGAGGCGATGCGGTCGCTCGGGATCACAAACGTCGCGGTGATGGGCGTTTCTCAGGGCGGCATGATCGCCCAGTGCCTCGCGATCGACAGCCCGGAGCTCGTCGAAAAGCTCGTGATCGCCGTCTCCGCGCCGTGCGCGAACGACGTGATCCGCGCGCGCCTTGCGGACTGGCTCGCGTTCGCGGAGAAAGGCGACCACAAACAGCTGATGATCGACACCGCGGAGAACAGCTACTCGCCCGAAAAGCTGAAACAGTACCGGAAACTGTATCCGGTCATCGGGTCGGTCGGAAAGCCGTCCGATTACACGCGCTTCCGCCGGAACGCCGAGGCGATCCTCGGATTTGACGCGACTGCGGAACTCGAAAAGATCGCCTGCCCGACGCTGATCATCGGCGGCGAGGAGGATCGGATCGTCGGAGCGGACGCGTCGCGCGAGCTTCACCGCCGGATCGCGGGGAGCGAACTGTATCTGTACCCCGGCCTCGGCCACGCGGCATACGAAGAGGCGGCGGACTTCAACCCGCGCGTTCTGCGGTTCCTGGAGGGAAAATGAAATGAAAGAGTTTGCTTTATTGGTATGAGGAGGGACTAACGATGCAAAAAAGAACGTCAGGCACAGTCGTATCCGTCAAAAAACAGTGGTGGCTGAAGGTCAACACGAAGGTGATCCGGACGGCCGGGCCGCTGGACGGCGCGACGTTTCCCCACGTCGTGAAGGTAAGATATACCGTGGACGGGCAGGAATATGAGAAACGCAAGTGGATCGGGGCGGGCCAGCCCGTTCCGGGCGAAGGCGACACGGTCCAGCTCGTTTATGACGACGAGAATCCCGAGGACGTCAGCATCGTCTTTTAGCATCTTCGGCACAACGGAACGCGTTCGACATTTCACGGAAACGGAAGGATTGGAGGGAATCGCAATGAAGAAGTTCACAACGGTCGTCGCGATGGTGCTCGTTCTCGTCATCGCGCTGTCCGGCTGCGCGGGCAACGGAAGCAATACGGGCAAGACCGATACGCCGCAGGGCCAGCAGACCCAGGAACAGCAGCCGCAGAGCCAGCAGACGCAGGAACAGCAGGAGAATACGGGACCGCAGCAGCAGGAGGCCGGAAAGCCCGCGGAACAGGAGGCCGGAAAGCCTGCCGACACGACGCAGGCGGCCGATCCGACGCAGCCGCTCCGGCCGATGCCGTCCCATCAGGATACGCTGGAGGACAGACTCCCGTGGGGCCTGGATTTTGGCGGGGGCTTCGAGTACCGCGACCTGGACGTGAACGGCAAGTTCCGCCGGATCGCCGCGCAGTATGAAATGAAGATCGACGATATCGACAATGATCCCTGCTACACGTATTACTACGTCGACATCCACGGCGATGATCTCTGGGCCCAGGTCGTCGCGGCCGGAAGGGCGCTTCTGGGCGACTCGATAACGTCGTATCTGAGGGAGTACAAGGCGGAAGACAAGCTGGAATACGCCGGATTCGAGATCTTCGAATACGATTTCAAGGCGTCCACGTTCAAGGGAAAGGACAAGGATTACATCGTGTTCTCCATCCCCGCGAACTGGGAACCGGACACGGCCACTTTTGTCATCGCGAACGACGAGGGTAAACTGCTCGCCGACGCGGTGATCGACAAATCGCGCCAGGTCACGCTGAAGGGCGACGATACGGAACGGTATATGGATTCCGCGGGCAACGCGAACTACTTCAGCTTCAACGAAGACGAGATCACGTATCTGGTCGTCTCCCAGAGGGTCGACGGCGTTACGTATCTGAAGGAATTCAGGCTGGACATCGACGGCGACACCATCACTTCGGTCGAGACCGGCAAGACCTACACGACGACCGACACGGTTCCGGATGTGCCGGGCATTTCCGTCTACTACTGAGGGAACATAGATGAAAAAGATCGTGATCATAGCGATATGCCTGGCGATGGTATTGTCGTTGGCGGGCTGCGCGAAGGGAGGCTCCGGTATGGGATTGTTCAGCGGTGAGAAAACGGTAGGGAAGCAGATCCGGAAGGGCGACATCACCGATTTCTACTACACATACTCCAACATCAACTACAACGCGTTCTACCAGCGCTACCGGTTCTACACCGAGGACGGGAAGTTCATGTTCTTCCACGAGACAAGAGAGCGGAAGGACGAGTACGGCCCGACGACGGAGAAGGACGTCACGAAGACGGGGACCGTCGAGCTGACGGACGACCAGTGGACCGCGTTCTATAAACTGCTGGAGGGCGGGACCGTCGTCAAGCGGTCGGAATCGGCCGCGTCGGGCGGCTCCGGCCCGTGGCTCTATCTGTACTGGAAGGGCGACAAGGGCAAGATCCAGGAGTTCACCTTCACCTCGCTCGACAGGCGGGGGGAATTCGAAGAATTCTGCGGATCCCTCGCGGAATAAAAACGACTCAAAAAAAGACGGAGCGCTGTAACGATCGCGCTCCGTTTCCGTCTTACGGGGTGAACAGGCTTTCAGAAAAGCGCAGACACGAAGGAGGAAACGCGTTGGAGGATCGCACGATCGTCGATCTCTACTGGCAGCGGAGCGAACGCGCCGTCCCCGAGACCGTTGCGAAATACGGTCCGTATTGCCGTGCGATCGCCGAACGGATCCTCGGGAGCCGCGAGGACGCGGACGAGTGTGTGAACGACACGTGGCTCGCCGCGTGGAACGCGATCCCGCCCGGGCGGCCGGTCCTGCTCCGCCCCTATCTCGCGAAGATCGCGCGCAACCTCGCGTTCGACCGCTACCGGAGGGAGACCGCGGCAAAGCGCGGCGGCGGGGAACTGCCGCTCGTGCTCGATGAGCTCGCGGAGTGCCTCGCGGACGCGTCCGACACGGAAAAGGCCGTCGAAGCCGAAGAACTCGGCCGCGCCGTCCGCGCGTTCATCCGGGGCCTTCCGGAGCGCGAGGGCAACGTCTTTCTCCGGCGGTACTTTTTCAACGAATCCGCGGAAGCGATCGCGGACCGGTACGGCATGACCGCGGGGAACGTCCGGGCCGTGCTCAGCCGGACGCGCGGGAATCTGAAAGCCCGCCTGACGGAGGAGGGACTTCTATGAACAGGGAAGATCTGTACCGCGCGATCGGAAGCGCGGAAGACGAACTGCTCGAACGGAGCGAATTACAGAACGAATACGGCGAAACGGAACGGAAACCGGTCGAACCGAAGCGCGGACGCGGCGATTCGAAGCGGACGCGCAACGTCTGGCGGATCGCGGTCG
>JAEEUO010000145.1 GCA_016286935.1 Bacillota bacterium
GAACCGTACGACGGTGCAGGTCTCGTCGTACGTCTCCCAGAAGCCGAATCCGACCTTCTTCGCGAGTTCCGTCATCCGCGCGTTCTCAAGGATCGCGAACTGCTGGTTCGTCGGCGTCTCGAGGAAGAAAGGGATCCCCTTTTCGCGCAGGATCGCCTTCAGTTCCTCCGCCGCGTCGATCGCGCGCCGCCCGGCCTTTTCCCAGAGGCCGTCCGTGAAGAGCGCGTCGAACGGAACGCCCGTCGCGCGGCCCTTCGCGAGGAGCGCGCCGCGCTTCTTGATGAAGTTCACGAAGTGGGGCGGCATCGCGCCCTTGCGGAAGACGACGGCCTCGCCGAGGAGCAGGCCGGCCTTCGTCCCGCCGAAATAGAAGACGTCGGTGAGGCGCGCGATATCCGGGAGCGTGACGTCCGTCCCGTAGGAAGCGAGCCCGTACGCGAGCCGCGCGCCGTCGAGGAAGAGGCGCATCCCGAAGCGGTCGCACACCGCCCGGAGTTCCTCGAGCTCCGCCTTCGTGTAGAGCGTGCCGTATTCGGTCGGATGCGAGATGTACACGAGGCCCGGGAAGACCATGTGTTCATGGTTCGCGTCGGCATAGAAGAGCTCGCAGAGGCGCACGACGTCCGCCGCGGCGAGCTTGCCCTTCGTCTCCTTCGTTTCGCCCGCGGGAAGCGCGAGGATCTTCCGTCCCGCCAGCTCGACCGCGCCGGCTTCATGGGCGTGGATGTGGCCGGTCGCCGCGGCGACGGCGCCCTCCCAGTCCTTCAGGAGCGCGTCGATCACGATCGCGTTCGTCTGGGTCCCGCCGGCGAGAAAGACGACGTCGGCTTCCGGCGCCTCCGCCGCTTGGCGGATCTTTTCCGCCGCGCGCTTCGTATACGGATCCGCGCCGTAGCCAGACGCCGGCTCCAGGTTCGTCCGGGCGAGCGCCTCCAGGACTTCGGGCAGGCACCCGGTCGTATAGTCGCTTTCAAACGTAACCATTGTTTCTCCTGCTCCTTTCAGCAGAGTTCCGCGGAATCGAGGATGACCGTGAACGGGCCGTCGTTCGTGAGTTCGACGGTCATATGGGCGCCGAAGACGCCGCACCCGACGTTGGGCACGCTCTTCTTCATTTCGGCGACGATGTACTCATAAAGGCCGTTCGCGAGCTCCGGTCCGCCCGCGTTGATGAAATCGGGGCGGTTGCCGCGCCGGCAGTTCGCGTAGAGCGTGAACTGGGATACGAGAAGGACCCCGCCGCCGACGTCCGCCAGCGAGAGGTTCGTCTTGCCGTTCTCATCCTCGAAGATCCGCAGCTTGACCGTCTTCGCGACGAGCTTGTCCGCGATCTCCTTCGTATCGTCCTTCGAGACGCCGATCAGGATGAGATACCCCTTCCCGATCTCGCCCGTCGTTTTGCCGTCCACCGTCACACGCGCGCCCGTCACGCGCTGGATCACGAATTTCATCTGTCCTCCTCCCTGCCCTCGCGCACTTCCAGCAGATTGTCGTCCGCGTCGTACACGAGCGTCATCTCGATGTCCGTCTCGCCGCGCAGAAGCAGCGGAAGGAAGGCCTTGTCGCCCTCCCACAGGCGGAGGCTCATCACGTCCTCCTTCGGGATCCACGCGAGTTCGCCCTCGTCGCAGTCGTTCCGGAGTTCGCCCGTGAAGCCGTCCGCGAGGTAGAGGTACGAGTCCTCGTCGCCCCATTTCGGCAGGATGAAGTGGATGATCCCCGCGCAGCGGAACGACGTGAGCGTAAGGCCCGTCTCCTCGCGTGTCTCGCGGACGACGCATTCGTCCGGTGTCTCGCCGGGCTCGAGCTTGCCGCCGACGCCGATCCACTTGCCGCCGTTGAGGTCGTTTTCCTTCTTCGTGCGGTGGAGCATCAGCCATTCGCCGCCGCGTTCGATGTGGCAGAGCGTCGTGCGCTTGACGGGCGGTTTCTGTTTTTTGCCGGAGTTCTTTCCGGTCATCTGTTTCTTCCTCCGATCCCGTTACAGTTTCAGGAGTTTCCGGACGCGCGCGAGCGATTCGTTCACCGCTTCCCGGTCACGTTCGAGGCGGCGGCTGAAGTCTTCGTCGATCCGGTCGGCGCGATCGTCGATCGTTTCCACAACGCTGTCAAACCGTTCGTTGATGCGCCGGTTCGCCTCGTCGAGGCGCGTGTTCCAGACCGAGACGTAGTCGTTGCGCCGCTGGTTGACGTCGGCATGGAAGTCGGCGACGCGTTTCCGGGCGGTCTGTTCGAACACCTCGATCTTTTCGTGGACCTCCCGCCGCCGCTCTTCCGCTTCGGCAAGGGCCTCCATCAGAGCGCCCTGGCGCGCGAAGAACCGCTCTCCGCGGACGTGTTCGCGCCGGAGGCCGACGGTCAGGTACCGGTCGATCACGGTCCCGTAGCGGTCATTCGCGCGGGCGACCGCGTCGTGCCACGAGAGGTAGAGGTCGCGCGCGGCGTGTTCGCCGACCGTCCGGGCGGTCTCCGGCTCCGCCGCGATCTCCGCCAGCTTCGCCGCGAGGGACGCCGCGTTTTCTTCGATGAGGAAGCCGTTCACGCCGTCGGTCACGCCCTCCGCCGCGCAGCTTCCCGCGATCAGGACGGACGCCAGCGAGGAGGCCGCCGCCTCGCGCACGACGAGGCCGTTCGTGTCGAACGTCGACGGAAAGAGGAACAGGTCGGCGCGCGTGTACCACGCGCGGATCGCGTCGCGGTCCCGGATCGGGCCGGTGAAGAAGACGCGGCTTGTAAGGCCGAGCTCCTCCGCATACGCCTTGACCTCGTCTTCGTCTCCGCCCCCGCCGATGAAGACCGCGCGGAAGTCCCTGCCGTCCTCTTCAAGGCGCTTGAGCGCGTCGAGGATGATCCGGAGGCCCTTGTACCACATCAGCCGGCCGACGAAGAGATAGAGCGGAACGCCCGCCGGAAGGTCATAGCCGGCCACAGCGGACGCGACCGCCTCATCCGAAGCGCGCGCCCGCGGGACGTCGACGCCGTTGTCCATGACGATGTAGTCGCCCTGATAGCCGAGGCTGCGCAGGTTCTCCCCCGCGCCGCGGCTCACGACCCAGATCTCGTCGGCCGCCGAGACGTTCCAGACGAGCGCGTCGATCATCTCGCGCTGAAGGAACTTCAGGCGCACCGCGTTCGCGATGTCGATGTCGAATTTCGTGTGATACGTAAAGACGAGCGGGATGTCGAGCGTCTCGCGGAGTTCGCGCGCGAGGAACGTCGACGCGACGGGGCAGTGGCTGTGGAGGATCTCCGGCCGCTCTTTGAGGAGCCGTCCCGCGAGTTCAGGCGAGAACGGGACCCCGGCGACGTAGCCGAACATCTCGCGCGTGTCGACGGACGGATAGCGCACGACGGGAAACGGGAACGCGCTGTCGTCCGCGCCGGGAACTTCCGGCGTCGCGACGACGGCATGGCCGCCCGCGTTTTCGATCTCGCGCGCGTAATTCAAGACCGCGTTCGCCACACCGTCGATGACGGGCGGGAACGAGTCGTTCAGAAGGCAGATGGAATGGGGTCTGGACATGGGGGTACTCCTTTTATTCCGTCCGGAGCGCGACGACCGGATCCTTCTTCGCGGCGCTTCTGGACGGGATGATGCCCGCGAAGAGCGTCAGAAGGACGCTGATCAGAACGAGCGCGCCAGCGACAGGGACCGGCAGGATCGCCTTGAGGTTCGGGATCCCCGTCAGGTTCCGCAGGATCGCGTTCAGCGGGATCTCGAGCAGGTAGGTGATGCCGACGCCGAGCAGGCCGGAGATGAAGCCGATGATGACGGTCTCCGCGTTGAACATCGAGGACACGTTCTTCTTCGACGCGCCGATCGCGCGGAGGATGCCGATCTCCTTCGTCCGCTCCTGGACGGAGATCAGCGTGATGACGCCGATCATGATCGACGACACGATGAGCGAGATCGCGACGAATCCGATCAGGACGTACGTGATCGCGTTGATGATCGTCGTGATC
>JAEEUO010000146.1 GCA_016286935.1 Bacillota bacterium
TGGAAGTCGAGGTATTTCAGGACGTACGCTGCCGGGATCTCGTCGAAGTAGCCGTAGCCGAAGGAGGTGTAGGGCCCGATCCAGATGTCCTGGGTCAGTTCGACGCCGTTGAGTCTGCACCATTCGTTGAACGGCAGGCAGAGGTCCTTCAGGTTCGGGTTCTCGCCCTTGACCGGCTCGCGGCCCGGGGTCACGGCGAAACCGTCGTAGCGTCCTTCCGCGACGCCGCGGTGACCGTTGAGGTCGTAGCCCTTGTACTTCGTTTCGAGGATCTCGCCGAGCTTCTTGACCTGTTTCTTCATCTTCAGCAGGCGCGGGATCTTGAGGATGTTCTTCTTCGGCTCGAACGGTTCGATGACGTCGCCCTTCGAGTTCTTGTAGTTGCGGTTGAGCTTCGGGCCGTCGTGAGTGATGCCGCAGAACTCCTCCACGTCGTGGACGGCGTAGTAGGACGGAACGCCCATGATCGCGCCCATCTCATACCGGCGTCCGTTGTACGTCGGAGACCAGCACTTTCCGCCGACGCGGTCGAGCCGCTCGAGGATCGTGTAGTTCTCGTACCCCTTCTTTTCGAGGTACATGCCGGCGGAAAGACCCGCGGGGCCGCCGCCGATGATGCAGATTCTTGTGTTTTTATCCATTGTACCAACCTCCATGGTTTTAATTAACACGTTTAATAAATTGTACTCCTTCCATCCCGAAAACGCAATCGTTTTCGGCCTTTTTGAACGGAAATACGGCGAAAATCGCGCAAAATCTTTCCGACCCTGCCCGTTCTGTGATAGAATGGTACCGTAAACCGTCAAAACGCCGTCTTTTTCCTGTCATAAGGAGGTCTCCCATGCGCTTTGAACGTTTTTCGGATATGCTTCAATACTGGGCGGAGAAGGCGCCGGACGCGCCCGCGATCCGCTACGGCGACAAGACCGTGACCCACCGCGAGCTTTTCGCCCTCGTCGAATCCCGCGCGAAGGAATACCGCGGCTCGGGCAAGACGTGCCTCGGCGTTCTTGCCGACGGCTCGCTCGACTGCGTCGTCGCCGTGTTCGCCGCGAATCTGGCCGGCCTCCAGATCGCGATCCTCGACGAGAGCCTGCCGGAATCGACGCTTCGCGACCTCGTCCGGTATACGGACGTCGATCTCCTCTGGGGCGATCCCGAGGTCACTGACGAGCTCCGCTCCTCCCTGACCGCCGGCGTCCAGAACGGCGAAGGCCAGATCCTCTTCTTCACGTCCGGAACGACCGACCGCTCGAAGGGCGTCGTCCTGACGGACCGGAGCCTGATGGCGAGCGCGTGGAACGGCGGCGAGATGTTCCCGCTGACCGCGTCCGATACGCTCCTCAACATCCTCCCGCTCTCCCACGTCTTCGGCTTCGTCTGCGGGCTTCTGTGGGGCCTTTCCTCGGGCTCCTGCGTCGCGCTCGGCCGCGGCGTGCGCCACTACTTCGACGACTGCGCGTTCTATAAGCCGACGGCCGCGTCGTTCGTGCCGCTCCTCCTCGGTTACCTTCTGAAGGCGAACGCGCTGAACGACGAACTTTCGACGATCCTCATCGGCGCCGGGGAATGCTCGCCCGAGATCCTCTCCGCCGTTCAAAAGCGCGGCGGGCGCCTCGCGTTCGGCTACGGCCTGACCGAGACGAGCTCCGGCGTCGCGCTGTCGGTAGGCGGCGACCCGTACGCGATGGACGTCTGCCCCGAGGACATCGTCACGATCGCTCCCGACGGCGAGATCCTCGTCAGCGTCCCGTCCTGCATGATGAAGGGCTACTACAAACAGCCCGAGGCGACGCGCGACGTTCTGATCAACGGCGTCCTCCTGACCGGCGACCTCGGCCGCTTTGACAAGGACGGCCGCCTCCACATCACCGGCCGTAAAAAAGATATGCTCGTCCTCGCCGACGGCACGAAGATCTTCCTGCCCGAATACGAGGCCGAACTGACGAAGGCGCTCGGCCGCGACGAACTCGCCGTCGTGCTCCGCGGCGGCAGGCCCGTTCTCGTCCTCTACGGGAACGGCGACAAAACCGCGATCCTGCGCGAGCTCAAGCCGCTGATGGCGGACTACCCGCGCGGCCAGCAGCTCACCGATATCCTCTTCACACGCGAACCCTTCCCGCGCACCGCGACGGGTAAGCTCAAACGCTGGGAACTCCAGCAGAAAGCAGGCCTTTTATGACTCGCCCCGAAATCCTCGAAAAAACCAAAACCGTCATCTTCGACTGCTTCCCCGATCTCGAAGGCCAGGAACTGACCGAAGAGACCGTCATCAACACCGAGACCGCGATCGACTCGATGGGCTTCGTCCTGATCATCTGCAAACTCGAGGCGCTGTTCGACGTCCGGATCCCCGAACGCCAGTGGAAGAAGCTCTCCACGCTCGGCGACGTCGTCTCCGCGATCGAAAGCCGCATCGCGAAGGCGTAAGACCCTTCTTTCCCGCCATGTCCGGTTCTCCCTCCATCCTGAAAAAAACGTTCCGCGTGACGAGCAGCGACGTCGACCTCTGGCGCCGGATGCGCCCGTCCGTTCTGTTCCGCCTCGTCCAGGAAGCGGCGATCGCCCACACCGAAGCGCTCGGCATGGGCCGCGAAAAGACGCTCGACCGCGGCATCCTCTGGATCGTGACGCTCCAGTCCGCCGAGATCCGCCGCATGCCCGAATACGACGACGACCTCGTCCTTCGCTCGTGGCCGGGGGAGACGATGCACGTCCTCTTTCCGCGCTACTTCGCGCTCGATACGGAAGCGGGCGAACCGCTCGTCCGCGTTTCCGCGATCTGGACGCTCCTCGACGCCGAAAAGCGGTCGATGGTCTTCCCCGAGAAGGCCGGCATCCATATCGACGGCGGGAAGACGGGCGACGAGATCGCCCTGCCGTCGCCGCCGCGGCCGGTCCCGTTTACGGATTCCGCCGACTTTACGGTCCCCTACAGCTACGTCGACCTCAACGGCCACATGAACAACACGCGCTACTTCGACCTCGCGGAGGATCTCCTCCCGTACGCGAAGGACGGCCGCCGGCTGACGCGCCTGTCGACCGAATTCGCGCGCGAGATCCCGCTCGGCGAGACGGTCTCCGTCCGGTGGGGCGAGGAGAGCGGCCGCGTATACCTCGCGGGCATGCCGGCCGGTGCCGCTTTGCCGGACTCGAGCGGTCCGTCCGCCGCGGGGAACGTCCCCGCGCCGAAGCCGTCGTTCCGGATGAGTCTGACGTACGAGATCTGAACGGCGACCGATGCGTAATGTAAATCAAAAGGATCTCCGGACGGAGATCCTTTTTCGTTCAAAAATCATTGCTCGGACATCAGGTTCGGTCATATACCTCCCGCCGGTGTCCGACCGAAAGCGCAAGAATGACGAGCCGGTCGTCCTCGATCAGACAGAGCATCCGGTAATCACCGATCCGGTAGCGCCACTCCCCTTTTCGATCCGCACGGAGCGATTTTCCGTGGGCTCGCGGATCGGAACAGCCGACGAGGTTCTTTTCGATCCACGCACGGATCATCCGCCTCGTATACTTATCGAGTTTTTTGAACTCGCGGTCGAAACGGGCGGTCGTCTCCACAGAGAAACTCATTCGTCCGTTTCCTCCCAAAGTGCCCCGATCGGACGCGATCTCCGTCCGCTTTCCACATATTCGCGATACGCTTCATCAAAGACCGACAGATCATACTCTTCTTCGATTTTCTCAAACAGCGCGCGTTTAAACGCGTCCGCAAGTGAGCAGGAATGGAGTTTCGCATAGCTCTCCGCGAGCGCGCGTTCTTCTTCCGTCAGACGAATGGAAAAGGCCATGGCAGCACCTCCTTGCAGTACATTGTACTGCTTTCCGTTTCTTCTGTCAATCGTTGCTTCCCGCATACGCTCCTCCTCCGTTTTACACAGTAAAGAGTAGCAGAAAACCGCGTCGGCGTAAACTATTATTTTCTTTT
>JAEEUO010000147.1 GCA_016286935.1 Bacillota bacterium
ATGAACGCGGACGATCCCTTCACGGCCGCCGACGTCGTGAACGGATACGGCGAGAAGGAACTCATCCACGTCATCCGCGACTACGGCGAAGAACGCTGGGCATCCCGCATCGCCTCGTTCATCGTCCGGAGAAGGGCGGAAAAACCGTTTGAAACGACGTTTGAACTCGTCGATACGATCAAGGCGGCGATCCCGGCTTCGGCCCGCCGCGAAGGCCCCCACCCCGCGAAACGGACCTTTCAGGCGATCCGGATCGAGGTCAACGGCGAACTCGACCAGATCCGGACGGCCTGCGACGAGATCATCGACGTCCTCGCGCCCGGCGGCCGCTTCTGCGTCATCACCTTCCACTCCCTCGAGGACCGGATCGTGAAGGAGGCGTTCCAGAAGCGCCTGAACCCGTGCACGTGCCCGAAGAACCTGCCGGTCTGCGTCTGCGGAAAAGTCGCGGACGTCGTCAAGGTCACCGGAAAACCGATCACCCCCACCGAAGAAGAACTCGCGGAGAACCCGCGCTCCCGCAGCGCCAAGCTCCGCGTCATCGAAAAAAAGTAACAGGATACGGATAATCTCCCCAGACACTCCGATCGATACTGAAAAGGAAACGGCCATGCAGAACATCACCTCCAGAAAAAACACGCCGAAGGACTATGTCCGGACGCTTTTGTTTGTCTGCCTGATCGGTGTCATCTGCGCGGGGATCATCCTCATCAGCGCCTATACGGCAAACGCCCAGTATAATCTCAACCGCATCAACAACCGCTGTGCCCAGCTCGAGAGCGAGATCGCCGACGTGTCCGCCCGCCTCCAGTGCGAGACGAACATCACGGTGATTGAAGCGAAAGCGGGTGAACTCGGCATGGTGTATCCGACGTTCCAGCAGACGATCAACCTCACGGCGGGATCCAACACCGGAACGGACCTCGCAGCCGCGCTCAAGACGATCGCACTGCAGACGGAGTGATCCCATGAAACGGATCCGCTTCCGCAAAACACCCGTAGATCAGAAAAAACGCCTGGCCTTCTTCTTCGCCTTCCTGGTGATCGGGATGGCCGTTTTAACTTTTCGGCTCGGATGGTACCAGATCATCCGCCGGGAGTATTTCTACAACCTCGCGCTCGATCAGCAGACGACCGACGCGGCCGTGACGGCCTCGCGCGGCTCGATCTATGACGCGAACGGAAAGACGCTCGCCGTGTCGTCCGTCACGTACACGATCTGGGCGCGCCCGCCCTACGTCCCGACGGGCAAGACGGACGAGGCGAAGGCCGCGCGGCTGGAAAAGACCGCGCAGGGGCTCGCGGAGATCCTCGAGACCGACGAGGCGGCGGTGCGCGAGACGCTGACGGCCGACAAGGCGCTCGTCCGCGTCGCGAAGTACGTTCCGCGCGGCGCGGCGGAGGAGATCCGCAAGAACGCCTTCCCGGGCATCTCGATCCAGGAGGACTCGAGCCGCACGTACCCGATGGGCGCGTTCGCCGCGCACCTGATCGGCGGCACGACCGACGACAACGTCGGCCTTTCGGGCCTTGAGCTCCAGTACAACTCCGTTCTCTCCGGCACGTCCGGACGAAAGATCATCACGACCGACGTCGCCCACCGCGCGCTCGCGGCGACCGATACGCGCGTCTACGAGGCCCAGGACGGCCTTTCCGTCGTGACGACGATCGACGAGGTCATCCAGCACTACACCGAACAGGCGATCAAAGACGTGCAGGAGACGACCCAGGCCAAGCGCGTCATGGCGATGGTCACGAACCCGATGACGAACGAGATCTACGCGATGGCAACGTATCCCGAGTTCGATCCGAACGACCCCAGAACGCCGCTTGATCCGGCCGAAGCAGAAGCCGTCGCGGCGCTTCCGAGCGAGGAAAAGCTCGATTACTGGAACCGGATGTGGCGCAACCCGCTGATCTCCGACACGTACGAGCCCGGCTCCACGTTCAAGCTGATCACGACGTCGATCGTGCTCGAGGAGGCGCTCTCCTACACCGAGGAGCGGTTCGTCTGCACGGGCTATCATACCGTCGCGGGGACGACTCAGGTCCTGAAGTGCTGGCGCTACTACAACCCGCACGGCTCCGAAACGCTCGCCGAGGCCGTCGCGAATTCGTGCAACCCGATCTTCATGCAGCTCGCGGAACGGATCGGAAAGGCGAAGTTCTACGAATACCTCGAACGGTACAACCTCAACTCGCGCACCGGCATCGACTTCCCGGGCGAGGCCTATAACCTGATCCAGCCGAAGTCGACGAGCGGTCCCGTCGAGCTCGCGACGATGAGCTACGGCCAGGGCATCGCCGTCACGCCGGTCTCCCTCGTCACGGCGATCAACGCGATCGTGAACGGCGGCTATCTGATGGAACCGCACCTCGTCAAAGCGCTCGTCAACGCGGACGGCAACGTCGTCGAGACGTTCGAACCGACCGTGACGCGCCGCATCCTCTCCTCCAAGACGTGCGGCGAGATGCGCCAGATCATGGAGGGCGCGGCGGAGGATTCGACGGCGTCGGTCCCCGGCTACCGCATCGGCGGCAAGTCCGGTACGGCCGACAAGGCGGAGGACGGCGCGTACCGCGGAAACACGTACTCCTCGTTCATCGCCGTCGCGCCGATCGACGATCCGAAGCTCTCGGTGATCGTCATCGTCGACAGCCCCCAGGGCGTCAAATTCGGCTCGACGACGGCCGGCCCGGGCGTCAAATCGATCCTCGAAAACAGTTTGCGCTACCTGAACATCGAGCCGCACTACACGGAAGAGGAACTCGCCCGGATGAATTCGAACACGGTCGCCGTGCCGAACGTCGTCGGCGAGGCCTACGAGGACGCGGCCGGCATCCTTGCCGGACTGGAACTCGCGTTCACCGTTACGCCGGAACCCGAAACGGAGGAATTCTCCGTCATCAACCAGTATCCGGCGGCTGGAACGGTCGTCGAAAAGGGCTCGCTCGTCTATCTGTACGCACAATGAAAGCGGTGATACCGGTATGAAACCCATTGCAATCGAAACAGCGATCAAAGCAGCCGACGGCGTCCGCCTCACGGACGGCGCCGGACTCATCACGGACGTCACGACCGATTCGCGCAGGATCGTTCCGGGCAGCCTTTTCGTCTGCCTTCAGGGCGAACGCGCCGACGGCCATGAATTCCTCGGACAGGCGCTCGAACAGGGCGCCGTCGCGGCGTACTGCGAAAAGCTCCCCGCGCCCGAAGTCGTCCGCAGATGGCTCGAGGCGGGCCGTACGCTGATCCGCGTCGACAGTACCGAACAGGCGCTGATGGACCTCGCGGAATCGTACCTGGCGGGCTTTGACGTGCTCCGTATCGGCATCACCGGCTCCGTCGGCAAGACGACGACGAAGGAACTGACCGCGGCGATCGTCGGGTCGCGCTACCGGACCGTCCGGACCGAAGGAAACCACAACAACAACATCGGCCTTCCGCTGACCGTCTTCCGCGTCGACGAGACGACCGAAGCCGTCGTCCTCGAGATGGGGATGGACCGGAAGGGTGAGATCGTCGGCCTGTCGCGGATCGTCCGGCCCGACGTCGCGCTGATCACGACGATCGGCACGAGCCATCTGGAACGCCTCGGTTCACGCGAGGCGATCTGCGAGGAGAAGTGCTCGATCACGACGTTCATGGACAGTTCCTCGACGCTGATCATCAACGACGACAACGACATGCTCCATGCGCGCCGTTACGACGGCGACTATCATCTCATCCGCGTCGGAACGGACGGCGAGACGGTACGGCTCTCGAACGTCGCGCCCATGAAAAGCGGCGACGGAACGGAATTCGACCTCACCGCGGACGGCGCGACGCAGCACTTCGTCCTCCCGATCCCCGGCACCCATAACGCGCTGAACGCTGCGCTCGCGGTCTCCGCGGGCCTCGTGGCGGGCATCTCCATG
>JAEEUO010000001.1 GCA_016286935.1 Bacillota bacterium
TCCGGTCGCCCGGATAGAACGAGACGCGCTCGTCGATCTTCCGGAGCGTCTCCGGGACGGTCTGCCCGGCCGGGACCTTCAGCCAGACGGCCTTCGGGGCGGCGCCGGAGGCGCCGCGCGGGGGTGGGGCGGCAGGGCCGTCCGCCGCTTCCTTCGTCAGCTCCCAGACGGCGTCCGCCAGGATCTTCGGCTGCTCCTCTTCCTTGAAATTCAGCGTTCCCCGCACGCAGACCTTCCGGTCTTCGGCGAGCAGGTCCTTCGCCTTCTCGTACACGTTCGGGAAGACGACGACCTCGACCGAGCCGTACAGGTCCTCGACCTGGACGAACCCCATCAGACTGCCCTTCTTCGTGACGAGCTGGCGCTTTCCGGTGACGATCCCGGCGATCGTGACGGAGGCGCCGTCGCGGACGAGCGGGTTCGCCGGCTCCTCCGCCGGCCCCTCTTCGCCGGTCTCGCCCGCGTGGGCGATCTCCTCGCACGTCACCGTCTCGGTCGCGCGGACCGCGTCCGCGTAATCGTCGAGCGGATGGCCCGTCAGGTAGACGCCGAGATACTCCTTTTCCATCGCGATCCGCGCCTCCGTCGGGAGATCGTTCATCTTCGGCAGCGTTCCGCCGACGGTCTCCGCGAGCGCCGCGCTCTCGAACAGGCTCATCTGGCCCGCGACGGAATTCCGCTGGTCGTTCTGGGCGCCCTCCATCAGGCTCTCAAAGATCGCGAGCTTCTGGGCGCGGTTCCCCTCGAGCGAATCGAGCGCGCCGGCCTTGATCAGGCTCTCCATCGCCTTCTTGTTCACGTTCGTAATATCGAGATTCCGCACGAACGCGAAGATGTCGTCCGGGATCCCGCGCCCCTCGCGGAGCTTTTCGATCGCGTCGACGACGCCCTCCCCGACGTTCCGGACGCCGAGCAGGCCGAAGCGGATCGTGCCGTTCGGCAGCGCGCGGAACTTCTTTCCGCTCTCGCGGACGTCGGGCGGCAGGACGGCGATCCCCATCTCGCGGCAGTTCCGGATGTATTTCGCCACGTCCGCGCCGTTGCCGATGACGCTCGTCAGGAGCGCCGCCATAAACTCGGCCGGGTAGTGGGCCTTGAGCCATCCCGTCTCGTACGCGACGACCGCGTACGCCGCGGCGTGGGATTTGTTGAACGCGTATTCGGAGAACGGAATGATCCGCGCGTAGATCTCCTCGGCGACCTTCTCGGGGACGCCGTTCGCGACGCAGCCTTTGATCGCGGGCGTGCCGTCGGAATCGTCCTTGCCGTGGATGAAGTATTTCCGCTCCTCCTCCATCACCTTCTGTTTCTTCTTCGACATCGCGCGGCGCACGACGTCCGACCGGCCGAACGAATAGCCGGCGAGATCGCGGAAGATCTGCATGACCTGTTCCTGGTAGACCATGCAGCCGTACGTGACGGAGAGGATGTGTTCGAGCTGGACGTCAAGGTACGAGACCTTGTCCGGATGCTTCTTGTTTTCGATGTACGCCGGGATCGAATCCATCGGGCCCGGCCGGTAAAGGGAGATGCCCGCGATGAGATCCTCGAAGCAGTCGGGCTGGAGATTCCGCATGAACGACGTCATCCCGGACGATTCGAGCTGGAAGATGCCCATCGTATTGCCGTCGGCGATCATCCGGTAGACGGCGGGATCGTCGTACTCCATCCGCGTGAAATCGACCTTCACGCCGTGGTTCCGCTCGATCATCAGGAGCGCGTCGCGGATGACGGTGAGGTTCCGGAGCCCGAGGAAGTCCATCTTCAGAAGGCCGAGCTGCTCGATCAGCGTCATGTTGAACTGGGTCGCGAGGCCTTTGTCGCCGCGCGTCAGCGGAACGTATTCCGTGATCGCCTTCTTCGAGATCACGACGCCCGCCGCGTGGGTCGACGCGTGGCGCGGCATCCCTTCGATCGCCATCGCCATGTCGATCAGCTTCTTCGTCACCGGGTTCGCGTCGTAGGCGTTGCGGAGGTCCGGGTTCGTCTTCAGCGCGAGATCGAGCGTCATCTTCAGGTCGAACGGCACCATCTTCGCGATCGCGTCGACGTCCCCGTACGGGATGTTCATCACGCGGCCGACGTCGCGGATCGCCTGCTTCGCCTTCATCGTGCCGAACGTGACGATCTGGGCGACGTTGTCCTTGCCGTATTTGTCGATGACGTATTCGATGACCTCGTGGCGCCTTTCGTAGCAGAAATCGACGTCGATATCGGGCATCGACACGCGCTCCGGGTTCAGGAAGCGCTCGAAGATCAGGTCGTATTTGATCGGGTCGATGGCCGTGATGTGGAGCGTATAGGCGACGAGCGAGCCGGCCGCCGAGCCGCGCCCCGGACCGACGACGATGTTGTTCTCGCGCGCGTGGTTGATGAAGTCCCAGACGATGAGGAAGTACTCGACGTACCCCATCCTCACGATGACCGAGAGCTCGTGCTCAAGCCGCTCGCGGAGTTCGTCCGTCACACGGCCGGGGAAGCGCTCCTCAAGGCCCTTCGCGCAGAGCTCGCGCAGGTACTGTTCCGGCGTCTTGCCCGCCGGCGGTTGGAACTCGGGGAGGTGGAGCTTGCCGAATTCGAACGCGGCGTTGCACCGCTCCGCGATCTTCGCGGTATTGTCGACCGCCTCGGGCGTCTCCCGGAACAGGGCCCGCATCTCCTCCTCGCTCTTGAGGTAGAACTCGTCGTTCGCGAACTTCAGACGGTCCTCGTCCTCGAGCGTCTTTCCGGTCTGGATGCAGAGCAGGATATCGTGGGCGGCGGCGTCCTCGCGGCGGACGTAATGGACGTCGTTCGTCGCGACGAACGGGATGCCGGTCTCGTTGTGAAGGCGGATCATGTACGGGAGGATCTGTTTCTCCTCGTCGAGGCCCTGGTTCTGGAGCTCGAGGAAGAAGTTGCCCTCGCCGAAGATATCGAGCATCTCGAGCGCCTCGGCCTTCGCGCCTTCGTAGTCGCGGTTGAGCAGCCGGTGCTGGACCTCCCCCGCGAGGCAGGCGGACGTCGCGATCAGGCCCTTCGAATACTTCCGCAGCGTCTCGTTGTCGATCCGCGGCTTGTAGTAATATCCGTCGACGAATCCGACGGAGACGATGCGCATCAGGTTGTGGAGGCCCTCGTCGTTCTCCGCGAGGAGGATCAGATGGGACTGGTGGCGGTCCTTCTCCGGGTCCTTGTCCCACAGCGTCCGCTTCGCCTTGTAGACCTCGCAGCCGATGACCGGTTTGATGCCGTTCGCCTCGCATTCGCGCGCGAAATCGATCACGCCGTACATCACGCCGTGGTCGGTGATCGCGAGCGACGTCATGCCAAGATCCTTCGCCCTCTTCACGAGGTCTTTGATCCGGCACGCGCCGTCGAGAAGGCTGTATTCGGTATGGACGTGGAGATGCGTAAAGGCCATCGTCGCTCCTTCCGGTCATTTGCTCATAGATGGTTTATTATAGCATACTTTTCCGCCGCATACACCGCCCTTTGTGCATTTCCGCGACGGAAATCGTTCCGGCGGGACGGCGCGGTATGCGAAAAATTTTCGCTAATCGACGAAAATTTCGCAAAATACGAAATATTTTCGAAAAACGCTTGCCCTCCGAAATCCGGCGTGCTATTCTAATGTAGAAAACAAACGTATTCATCTTCTTTTATACGATACCATACACGGAAAGGGGTAATCCAATGTCCAAACTGAACGAAATGGTCGCGAAGTTCCCGCAGACCGAGTTCTGGAACGATTCCTGCAGCTGCCGGGAGCTTGCCTTCGCGATCGAGAACGGCGGCGTCGGCGCGACGACGAACCCGGTCATCGTCGGCAACGTGCTGAAAAAAGAGCTCCCGGAATGGGAGGACACGATCAAACAGGTCATCGCCGACAACCCGACCTGGACCGAAGACGACGTCGCGTGGGACATCATCGGCAAGCTCGGCTCGAAGGCCGCGAAGCTGCTTGAGCCGATCTACGAACAGACCCACGGCCAGAAGGGCCGGATCTCCTTCCAGACGAACGCGAAGTATTACCAGAACAAGGACAAGATGGTCGCCCACGCCGAACAGCTCGCGGCGCTCGTCCCGAACTCCCAGATCAAGGCGCCCGCCAGCAAGGCCGGCATCGAAGCGTTCGAGGAGCTGACCTACCGCGGCGTCTCGATCAACGCGACCGTTTCCTTCACCTGCGCCCAGGCCGTCGCCGTCGGCGAGGCGGTCGAACGCGGCCTCGCGCGCCGCAAAGCCGAAGGGCTCGACACCTCGTGGATGCACCCCGTCTGCACGATCATGGTCGGGCGGACCGACGACTACCTCAAGAACGTCGTCAAGGCCGGCAGCGTCTGCGTCCCGTCCGAAGCGCTCGATCTCGCGGGCGTCGCCGTGATGAAGAACGCCTACCGGATCTATAAGGAGCGCGGCTTCCGCACGAAGCTCCTCGTCGCGGCCTACCGCAACTACCACCACTTCCTCGACTTCCTCGGCGGCGACATCGTCCTGACGATCACCTCCGACTGGCAGAAGAAGTTCGCGGGCGCCGAATGGATGAAGCTCGAGAACAACATCGACAAGCCCGTCGATCCGAAATACCTCGACGCGCTGAAACAGCTTCCCGAGTTCATCAAGGCCTACGAGCCCGACGGGATGAAGCCGGAGGAATTCCAGCACTACGGCGCGTTCAAGGCGACGATGAACCAGTTCCTCGGCGGCTACGACAGCCTCGTCCAGCTCATCCGCGGGTATATGATCGTCTGATCGGTCATCACACCGATCGGACTTCCTAACCTCCTCCATATAGAAGAAAAGGACCCCTTCCGGGGTCCCTTTTCTTTTCGGATGATCCGTTCTACGATTCCGAATCGCTGTACTTCTTCTTCCGCGTCAGGATGAGCGCGGCCGCGGCGATCACGATGAACACGACCGGACCGAGGATATAGGTCAGCGACGGGCCGGCGGGCTGAGCCGGAGCCGGCGCCTTCTCGAGCGTGAACGTATCGATGGCGTCGTACGCCGCGCACGATTTCTTCGTCGGTTCCCCGTCGCTCGAACGCCGGTAGGCCGTGACGGTGACCGAGCCGTCCTTCACCTCGACGTACGTGAGGTACTGGCGCTCGTCGTCCTTGCCGCCGGTCTGGAAATCGAGGACGTCGTCGATCTCGTGGCCGTAGGGATCGAATTTCGTTCCCATCGGGCTCGACGTGATGAACGTCGTCGCCTCGCCGGCCGCGGCGTGTTCGCCGCTGCCGTTGACCGTCGCGCGGAAGTAGTTGTGGATATGGCCGTTGAAGAAGAGGTCGACGTCGAGCTCCTCGCACATCTTCTCCAGAAACGCCGTCGCGGCGGCGTCCCCCTGGACGAGGCCCGCGTGGCCGCAGATTATGCGCCACGTGCAGCCGGACGCTTCGAACACGGCCTTCGCCCATTCCTTCTCCGCCTCGTAATACGCGCGCTTGTCGGCCTCCGCGTCCGCGCCGTCCTTTCCGGAGAACGGGTCGGTGTTCAGCGTGACGAAGCAGACGTCGCCGACGACGAACGCGGACGTCGTCTCCTTCAGGACCTCATCGTCGATCCCGCCGGGGAGGTTCGTGCGGCCCTTGAAGTGGGTGTAGACCGCGTCGCCCTTGTATTCGTGGTTGCCGGGGACGTACGCCGTGATCTGGCCCGCGAGGACGTCGCCGATCGTGTTGAACAGGAACGACCATTCCGCCATCGTGTCGTCCTCGGTCAGGTCGCCCGCGTTGATCACGAAATCCGGCCGGATCGTGTCGGTGAGGAACGTCCCGCTCGTGTAGAGATACGGCAGATACCCTTCCTCCGACGTCCCCTGGAGGTCCGAGATCACGATGAACGAGAATTCCTTTCCGTCCGGCAGCGTCGTGAACGTATGGACGCCGCTGACGAACTCCTTCGTTCCGTTGTTCGTCACCGCGACGTATTCGTACGCGGTCGACGGCTTCAGGCCGGTCAGATCGACGGAGTGGCTCGCGAACTCGCCGTGGTCGTTTCCGACCTTCGCGCGGTAGCTCTCCGCGGGGACCGCCGTCTCCCAGGCCTCCGCTCCCGCTTCGCGGTAGCGCAGCTCGGCGCTCTTCACGTCGTCCTCGGTGATCCAGTTGACGCCGATCCTGCTGCGATCCTCGCCGGGCGAGACCGTCAGCTGGGACGGCGCGTACTTCGAGTCGGTCGAGACGACGTTCAGCCGGATCGTGCCGTTCGCCGGGAACGTCAGCGTCTTTCCGCCGGCCTCGGCCGTGTAATAGTAGTAATACGTGCCCTGGGCGAGGCCCCTGAGCGTCGCGGACAGCACGTTTCCGTCGGCCGTCATCGGGACGGTATCGGTGCACTTGTTCGCGTTCTTGTCGGTGCCGTAGTACAGCGTTCCGCCGGTGATCGCATCGCCGTCCGCGAGCGCCGCGTATGCCCGGATCACCGCCGCTTCGCCTTCATAGACCTTGTTGAGCGTCGGCTCGGAGGGCTGGAGGACGCTTTCCGTCAGCTCGAGATCGCCGAGGAACTGCGCGGTGAGATCGACGGAATCCGCGAATGTCCGGAGCGTCGGGACGCCCTTCTCCGCGTCGCCGGCCCACGTCCAGACGGAATCGAAATCCCATCCCGTCGCGTCGTAGAACGACCGGCTCGCCGCTTCGGCCGCGGAGACCGTCTCGAAGCACGCCGTGTCGGGGTGGTCGTTCGTCACCGTTCCGGAAAGGCGCGCGCCCTCCCAGACGTAGTTGTTGTGGATGTGGGAGCCCGTATCGCCGCTGTAGGCGCCGCAGAGAAGGCCGATGTTCTGGCTGCCCTTCCCGCCGGCTTCGATCGACTTCGCGAGCATCACGCAGTTGTCGAGCGCGAGGCCGCCCTTGAGGTTGCCGGTGACGCCGCCGACGGAATCGGCGCGTTCGCCCTCGATCGTGATCGTTCCGCCCGCGAGGCAGTTATAGATCATGCCGCCCTTCGAGTTCGAGCTCGTGATCAGGCCCGCCGCGCCGTTTTCGCTGCCGAGGCCGAGGACGGTGATGTCCGCATAGACGACGCAGTCGCGCACGACGCCGAAATACCCGTTGTCGTTGCGTTTGACCTTTCCGGTCAGGCCGCCGGCCGTCTTCTCTTCGACCGTGATCTTACCGGTGCAGATGACGTTCTCCACGTCGCCGTAGAGCGCGCCGGAGAGGATGCCGGCGGACGCCTTGGAGTAGATGTCCGCGTCGAGGACCGCAAGGTTCCTGACCGCGCCCTCGCCGTAGTCGTGGCCGATGTTGCCGAAGAGCCCGGCGTACTTTTCCTTGCGGCGGACGATCCGCAGGTTGCGGATGGAATGGCCCTGCCCGTCGAACTCGCCGAAGAAGGCGCACCGGATGCCCTCCTCCTCGGTCTCGTCCGCGAGCGCGCCGATCGGCGGCATCCATCCCTGCGTCTTCGTGCCGGCAGCGGCGGTCATCGCCCTGCCGATCTTCTCCGTCAGGGGCGCCATATCGAGGTCCGCGGTCAGCACGTACGTCCCGTTGCAGGGCGCGTCGGGGGCGCCGTCGCCGTTCGCGTCTTCGGGCTTCCACGTGCTCGCGAGGAACAGGAGCTGTTCCGGCGTCCCGATCTCATAGCGATCCTCCGCCGCGTTGTACGTCGGGATCTCGGCGCCGAGCTGTTCCAGGACTTCCCGGGACCAGTCGTCCTCCTCCCACCAGTTTCCGCTGTCCGCGAAGGCCGCGGACGGAATCATTGCCGCAAGCAGCGCCAGAAGGCAGACGACCGCATGAAAACGTTTGTGTTTCAGCATTTTGATTCCTTTCGAATGAAGGCAAAGACCCCGGAGCGATCCGGGGCCTCTGTCATTCATGATCTGCGTTATTTTACGGTCGGGAGCCAGCCGTCGAGCGGGAGTGCGCCGACGATCGCGTCGTTGATGTAGGCGATCGGTTCGGGATAGCCGTCGTCATACTGGATCTTTTCGAGGTCGGGATCGACCGCGTCCTTCAGCGAGATCTCGTTGACGAGGTGGCCGTCGCCGTCGGGCGTGAAGAGATCGATGTCGGGAACGACGAGTTCGGATTTGTCTTCGAAGACGACCTTCATCTCATAGGTCTTGGCTTCGGGACGTACGAAGTAGCCGAACAGGTACTGGCCGCCCTTGCCGGGCTTCCAGAGGCCGTCCTCGCACCAGAGCGGAATGACGTTCGGATAGCTGTCGGCTTTTCCGCCCGCTTCATAGAAATACATTTCGGTGATGTTGAGCTCGGTCTTGTTCTTCAGCTCGAGGCCGAGAGCGACGTAGCCGGGATAGAAGCCGTCGCCGGTGCGGCCCGCCTTCGCGAGTTCGTCAAGAGCCGGTTTGTCTTCCTCGTCGACCGGTTCCTGTTCCCACTTGGAGACGTCGGTGCCCTTCTTGAGGGAGAGCTTGTCGTAATTGGTGAGCGTCAGACCCGCCCAGGTCGCGTCGGAGCCGTCCTCGAACACGACGTAGAGGTCGTGGACCGCGCCCGGTTTGCGATACAGGAACGTGTTGAACTCATACAGATCGCCGTCCGCGTCCTTGTCGGGCCACTCCGCGATGCAGAGGCTGTGGCCCTTGTCGGCCGCGCCCTGTTCATAGAGATAGAGGCCGGTGATCGTCACGCCGGTCTTGTTCTTGAAGCTCAGCGTGATGCCTTCGTACGCGGGCTTCGCGGGTTCGGGAGTCTGCTGCTGTTCGTTGCCGCCCTGCTGTTCCTGCTGCTGCTGTTCCTGACCCTGGTTCGGATCGGTCGCGGGAGCCGGATCGGCCGGTTTCGTGCAGGCCGCGAGGGAGATTGCCATCACGAGGATGAGAAGGATGGCAAGCGCTTTTTTAAAGTTCATGGTGTAACCTCCTTAATGAACGGTTATTGTATTCTGTTCCCGCAGAGGCGCGGGATCGGAAACGAATCGGATCGCGGCGGTCTTCCGTCACCGGGACCGTCCGTGGAGCCGTTCTGCGTCCTCCTTCCGGACGCCGGAGCGGCTCTTGTACAGGAACCAGGAGACCCAGCCGCCGGTGAGGATCGTGACGACGTTCGGCCATCCCCAGATCCGCATGAAGGCGCCGTAGCTGAACAGCCATTCACGGAAGCCTGCGGACATGTCGCAGTAGAACACCGCGAGGACGGCCATCATCGCAAACATGACGGCAAGCCAGACGTACGCGTTGACGACGAGTTTTTTCTTCTCCCGGATCACGAGGATCAGAAGCGGACACACGAGGCCCGCGATCACGCCCGGCACGATCGTCTCGATCGCGTTCCGCACGCCGGGAGAGGCGGCGGAAAAGGCGCTTTCGAGGACGTCGATCATCAGAACGTAGATGCCGAACGAGACGACGAGAAAGAGGAGCGCCAGAAGGAACGAGTACAAAAGTACGGTCGACTTCGGCCTTCCGTCCTCCGTCAGGAAGATCACGCGCGCGGCGTGGTCGATCCAGCGGCTCAGTTTTGAGGGTCCGTTTCTGTCAGCCATGGGTCGGTTCCGCCGCTGTTACTCGGCAAGGCTTCTCCAGTAGGTCCAGTACGCCTTGACGTTCGGATAGACGCTGTAGATCTCGTCGAAATCGGGCGTCGTGAGGTTGACGTCCTCCCATTTCGCGGACGATTTCTCGAACGTCACGTCGTCGCGGACGGACCACGCGCCGATCTTGTCGAACGAGGTGTAGCAGCCGCTCTGGCCGTCTTCGCCGCCGAGGCAGAAGGAGATGTAGAGGCGCGCGCCGGCCGGGTTGTCGCACCCGTCGACGACGTAGAGGTACGAGCAGGCCTGGAAGGCGGTGTAGGGGGCAAGGCCCGTGACCCATTCGATGTTGTAGCCCTGGCTCTGGTTCGCCTTCTTCGAGGCGGACGTCAGGCCGAGCGTCGGGCCGTTCAGGGATTTGTCGACGGCTTCGACGACGCCGTCGCCGTCATCGAGCTCCGTCATCTTCATCTGGGAGAAGCGGTAGAAGAGCTCGACGCCCGCGTTGTTTTCGGGCAGTTCCATGATGCCGGCCGTGTTCTTCAGCTTGCCCGTGTAGGTATAGGCGAGGTCCTTGCCGTACTGTTTCTTGTACTGCGCCGCGACCTTGTCGGCGTCGACGATGAGCTGGGCCCAGAGCGCCGCGTAGGACGGTCCCGTGATGTCCTTCGTGTAGATCGTCCATTTCTGGTCTTTGAATTTACCGGTCGCTTCGTCATATCCCTCGACGATGTCCCACCAGCTCTCGAGCGGTACGCCGTCCGGATACTTCTCGTTGTTGTAGTACCAGGGGTTGAACGTCGAGTAGAGCGGGAGGCCGTACGTCAGGAGCGACTGGTCGATGTGGGAGCAGATCGTCTTCGGATAGAAGATGTGGAGCACGTCGTAGAGGACGAGTTCCTGATAGATCTCGCCGGAGTTGTCCTTGACCATCAGGACGTCCGCGTTGACGTTGCCCGTTTCGTTCTCCATCTCGATCTTCGACGCGACGGTGTTCGTGTCGCAGCCGATGTATTCGATCTTGAGGTCGGGGAATGCCTTGGCGAACTTCTTCGCGGCCGTCGAGGCGTCGGTCGTCGTCGCGTAGACGGTGATCGTGCCGGATTCCTGCTTCGCGAGTTCGTAGAGTTCGTCCATCGACATGCCTTCGTAGTCGGGACCGTCGTCTTTTCCGCCCGAATTGCCGCCGTTTCCGCCTCCGCCGCCGCATGCGGTAAAGGAGAACAGCAGGACGAGGGCGAGCAGAACGCATAGGATCTTCTTATTCATCGGATACCTCCTGTCTTTCCCTATTCTTCCCCGGCGTGATGTTTGACCTTCGCAAACTTGATCAGCCGGCCCGTCTCTTTATTATACACGTTCATCCGCGACGGGTGAAGCGTGACAAAGACTTTCTGGTTGATGTCGTACTCGACGAGTCCGATCTGGAGCGCCAGGAAGTCCGCCTCGCCGACCGTGAGGTTGACGATCGTCTCGGAGCCCGCGGGCTGGGAGGCGTAGACGTTCGCTTCGATCGTGTGCTTCTTGCCGGGATCCTCGAGGGAGATGTCGACGAGTTCGGGGCGCAGGCCCATCACGCAGTCGAATTCCACGTTCTCGGGGATCTCTTCGTCGAGCTTCAGCGTCTCGTGCTTGAATTCGTAGACACCGAACGGGCTCGTCACGGTCAGCGTATCGCCGTTGTAGCGGCCCTTCGCGTTGATGAAGTTGATGCGCGGATTGCCGATGAAGTCGGCCGCCGTCAGGTCGATCGGGTTCGTGTAGATGCCGAGCGGCGTGTCGATCTGGGCGATCTCGCCCTCCTTGAAGAGCGCGATGCGGGTCGACATCGTCAGCGCCTCGACCTGGTCGTGCGTGACGTAGACGATCGTCGTTCCGGTCTCCTTGTGAAGGCGCTTCAGCTCGGCGCGCATGTCGATGCGGAGACGCGCGTCGAGGTTCGACAGCGGCTCGTCGAGGAGCAGGAGCTTCGGAGAGCTCGCGATCGCGCGGGCGATGGCGACGCGCTGCTGCTGGCCGCCGGAGAGTTCGTTCGGATAACGGTCGCGGTACTGGTCGATGCGCATCGTCTTCAGCGATTTCATGACCTTCTCCTCGACCTCGTCCTTCGAGGCCTTCTTGATCTTCAGGCCGAACGCGACGTTTTCGAAGACCGTCATGTGGGGCCAGAGCGCGTAGCTCTGGAAGACGAGGTTGAGGCCGCGCTTCGCCGGCTCTTCGTAGAACGCGTTGTCGGCGTCGATGACGACGTCGTCGTTGATGAACATCTTGCCGTTCTGCGGCTTCTCGAGGCCGGAGATCACGCGGAGCGTCGTCGTCTTGCCGCAGCCGGACGGCCCGAGCAGCGTCATGAATTCGCCGTCTTCGATCGTCAGGTTGATGTCGCGGAGGACGTGGCTGTCACCGTAGAATTTATCGATGTGTTCCAAAACAATTTTACTCATATTGATATCCTTTCCCGGGGGAGGCCCTTACATAGACTTCGAGACGTCGCCGCCGAGCCGGTTGGCGATACGGTTGCAGACCAGAATGAAGACGATGATGACGATGCAGATGGCGTCGGCGACCTGCGGCATCGCTTCCTTCGAGTATTCAAACGAGAGGAAGGACAGCGTGTAGTTCGCCGGGGTCATCAGGATCGCGATCAGGTCGAGTTCCTTCGCGATGGAGATGAAGGTGAGCAGGAAGCCCGAAAGGAAGCCGTTCTTCGCGAGCGGGATGACGATCTTCGCGATCCGCTTCCAGAACGAGGCGCCCTCGATCGAGGCGGCCTCCTCGAGCTCGATCGCGATCTGGAGCATGTTCGACTGGCCGGACCGGCTTGCGAACGGGAAGTGCTTGACGATCGAGACGAGCAGGATCAGCGCGAACGTGCCGTACAGCGACGGGATCAGTCCGCCGAGACGCGGCTGGGAGAACATCGAGAAGTAGATCGCGGAGAACGCGACGCCCGGCATCAGGTACGGGATGAAGATCAGCTGTTCGGTGAGCTTGCCGTACCATTTGCCGCGTCCGCGCGTCGTGATGTAGCCGAGGAACTGGCCGCAGAACGATGTGATGATCGACGCGATGATCGAAAGCTTCGCGGTGTTGAGGCACGCCCGTCCGAACTCGGAGTTCCGGAACAGGCCGTTCTGGGCGTAGAGCTCGCTCGGCGCGTTCTCGATGTCGCCGATCCACGCGTAGAGCGTCAGGTTGTCGGCGCCGTAGCCCGCGCCCGGCATGATCTGGAACGATTCCATGACGAGGACGAAGAGCGGCAGGAACATCGAGACGAAGAGGAAGATGATCAGGAAGATCAGAAGCGGCCACTTCGCGCCGCCGAGCGGGATCAGGTTCGAACGCGTTCCCTTTCCGCCGATCGTCGCGTAGGATTTCCGCGTGCCGATCAGCTTCTGGTTGACGAGGATCGTGATCGCCGCGAGCGAGATCATCAGGATCGACATCGCGTAGCCGACGCCCTTCGGCGAGTCGTTGATGAATTCCTTCATGCGCGTCGCGAGGACGTAGTAGCCGATGCGGTTGCCGAGGTTCGCCGCGACGCCGTACGTGCCGATCGATTTCGAGATCGTCATGATCGTCGCGGAAAGGATCGACGGCAGAACGAGCGGGAGCGTGATGTGCGTGAGGATCTGGGCCTTCGAGGCGCCCTGGATCTCGCCCATCTCCTCAAGTTCGGAGTTGATCGAGCGGAGTGCGCCGGAGACCATGATATAGCTGAACGCGTAGTAGTGCATGCACATGACGAGCACGATCGCGACCGGCCCGTAGGCGAGCCAGTCCGGTATGTTCAGGCCGAGGCCCGTCAGCAGACCGAGCGAGCCGGAGCGCGAGTTCCGGAAGACGGAGAGCCACGACATCGCCTTGCACCACGACGGGATCATATACGGAATCAGGATCATCGAGGAGAGGACCCGTTTCCCCGGGATGTCGGAACGGACCATCAGCCACGCGATCAGGGCGCCGACCGGGACGGAGATCACGGTCGTCAGGGCGCCGATCAGCAGGGAGTGGATGAGCGGCTCCCAGAAGATCGTCTTCGTCAGCGGGCTCGCGAGCAGGTACTTCCAGTAGTACAGCGTGTAGTCGCCGATCTTCGCGCCGGGGATCGACCGGAGCTCCGCCTTCGCCACGATGAAGGAGTTCTGGATCATGTTCAGAAGCGGGATGATGATCAGGCAGAACAGGATCAGCAGCGAGAAGAAGACGATCATGTTGAACGGGTTGCCCACGACGTTGCGGACCTGGTTCTTGAAGCGCTCCTTCGTCAGAGGCTTGCGCGGCAGTTTCGTTTTTGCTTTCGGTTTTGCCATTATTCCGCCTCCCGTTCTTTCTTGAGGATCGTATAGACGTCGTAGATGTCGGTGATCACGTAGTCGGGTTCAAAGCCGTCGTAGTTGCCCGTGTCCTTCAGCGGCGTCAGGAAGGACTTGATCTGGAAGACGCGGCCGTAGCCCATCTTCCGCGGGCCGACGACGTCGCGGGAGACCGTGTCGCCGACGTACGCGCACTCCTCCGGCTTCAGGCCGGCCTGGCAAAGCGCGATCCGGAAGATATTCGGATGGGGTTTGCGGTAGCCCGTGATCGAGGAGAGTGTGATATCGTCGAAATACTGGCGGACGCCGTATTCCTCGAGCGTCGAGAAGACCTGGAAGAGGCTCGCGGTATTCGACACGACGCCGACGAACAGGCCGAGTTCCTTCAGGCCCTTCAGCATCTCCGCGGCGTGGTCGCGCAGTTTCCGGTCATAATAGGTCGTTTCCCACATATGGGCGATCTCCTCGGAGCAGGCGATCAGCTTCTCCCGGTCGACGGGGATGTCCCTGAACGCGTGGTCCGGCCAGATCTCCTCGGGCTTCAGTTCGCGCAGCGTCTTTTCGCATTCCTTCTTCAATTGAAGGATCCGCGGGCCGCAGATCGCCCACAGTTCCTCCGCGCCGTAGGGCGTTTCGATGCCGTGGGATTTCAGTATTCTGTCGAGAGCATAGGCGGTCGCTTTGTCGTTCTTCTCGTCGGAATAGAGGTCCTCGAGAGTGCCGCCCATATCGAACATTACGCCTTTAATCAAGTGCAACAGCTCCTATCTTTAATCGTTTTCGGGTTTACAAAATGCGAGTGGAATATTGAATTTTCAATGTTTTGAATCCAGTTCGACTCGGAAAGAACCATGGGTGTTTCGAAAAAATGTACGAAATCGTTTTCGGAACCTTTGTATTTAGAATATAGGAAACGGCCCGCTTTGTCAAGAAGGCGGGCCGATTATTCATCATCTTTTTTTAAAAATGTTCCTGCGGAACGGCTTACCAGAAGGCCTTCCGGAACGCGAGGACGTCGTCCCTCGTTCCGAGGAACGGTCCCGGCGTCTCCATCTTCAGCGAGACGAGCGCCGCCGCGAACGCGAGCGCTTCGGGGATCGGTTTCGACAGCCGCTCGATCAGGTATCCCGCGAACGTCGTATCGCCTCTTCCCGTGCGGCCGGAGAGGTTCCGCGGCCGGAGAGGTTCGCGGTACAGATCCGTTCCGTCGAACGCGATGACCTCGGTGTTGTGGGTGATGACGACCTCCTTCGCGCCCCAGAGGGACAGGAGGCGGGCCGCCCGCTCGCGGTCATCCGTTCCGGTCAGCATCTCCGCCTCCGCGGCGTCCGTCTTCAGATACCGGATCAGCGGCAGAAGTTCATATTTTTCATCCCAGTCGTGGAGTTTCAGCGTCCGGTCCGGTTCGACGCGGCGCATCATGCACTGCACGTCGACGGCCACGTCTCCGCGCTTCGCGCACTCCCGGATCAGGTCGCCCGGGATGTCGCCCGTGACGAGGCCGGCGATGTGGTAGATCCGGGCTTTCTCGTCCGGCAGATCCGCCGCCGTATAGGGGTCGATCGAAGCCGCGCAGATGCTGCGGCGCCGCTCCCGGTCCGCCGTGAAGTACGTGTTCTCCATCTCAGTCGAGCGGGCCGAGACGCGCGGGAAGACCGTCACGCCGGAGACGTCCGCGAAGCAGGCCTCGAAGTCGAGGTCCGCCGGATTCCCCTTCGGCACGACGGCGACGTTGCCGCCGATCGCGGCCGCGGCGTGGCCGGAATAGAGGACCGCGCCGCCGGGGCGGCGCTCGACGCGCCCGTCGTAGTCGGTGTTCGTATCGCGGCACACCTGGCCGATGATCATCGTATCAAACATGCTTTCCGCTCTCCTTTATGATCTCGTCGTACTCGGGACACCACAGCCTGTAGTCCCCCGCCTCGATCGCTTTCTTATACGCGTACGAATCGGTGACGCGCTCCTTCAGGACGACCGCCGCCCTTCCCTCGTCGCCCGGACGGTGGGCGTCGGAGCCGCAGACGCGGATGAGGTCCGGCTTTTCCTGCGCGAGCTTCCACGCGAGCTCGTTGCGGTTCGGATGGCGCGGGTTGCAGTTCGCGATCTCGATCCCGTGAACGCAGTCGTAGAAGACCTCGTCGCAGTAGCGGTACGGGTGGGCGTGGAGGATCAGGACATCGTCCTTGTAGCGGTCGAAGAACGCCTGATGGCCGAGGTCGCAGATGAACGGGTTGCGGTAGATCCATTCCTCGTCGATGCCGTAGATCAGATAATCGCTGTCGTTCTCGGGGAAGCGGAGCTCAATCCCCTGGATGACCTCGAGGCCGACCTTCTTCCCTTCCTCCTTCGCGAGCCGCGAGCCGTACAGATAGCGGTCCATGCAGGCCTTCCAGTCGTCGTGGCAGTCCATCAGCGAGATGTACAACGGGTGGAGATGGTCGGTCACGCAGATCCCCGTATAGCCGAGATCCTTGTATTTGCGCACCTGGTCGGCGGCGCGGACATGGCCGCAGCGGCTCGTCTCCATCGTGTGGAGGTGCGGTTCGTATTTATACTTGTATTCCGTCATTTCCGCCCTCCCTACGCTTCGGCTTCGTCGACCATCCGGCAGGACGAGCGCTCCACGAGCGCCGGCATCAGCGTGCGGTGGACCGCCTGATCGGAGCGCCGGTCGATCTTGGCGATCAGAAGGTCGACGGCCGTATCGGCGATCTCCTTCTGGGGCTGGTTGATCGTCGTGAGGTTGATTCGCGGAAGCGCGGTGAAGGAGATGTTGTCGAAGCCCATCAGCGAGAAATCGTCGGGGATCCTCAGCCCCGCTTCGTCCGCCGCCTGCATCACGCCGAGCGCGAGGGTGTCGGAGGCGCAGAAGATCGCCGTACACGCGAGCGGTTTCTCGAACAGATGCTTTCCGATCATATAGCCGGCCTGCTGGGAGGAGCGCGGGAAGTTGCTGTTCAGAAGGATCGGCTCCATTCCGTATTCGATGCAGGCCTCGAGGTAGCCGGAGAGGCGGAGCTGGTGGGTCGTGGAGTTCTTGCGGTAGCCGAGATAGAGGATCTTCCGGTGGCCCAGGGAATAGAGATAGCCCGTTCCCATCTTCGTTCCGGCCTTGTTGTCGATCGAGACGGTGTTCTGACTGGGATCCTGGAGGTTTTCGCCGATGAAGACGGTCGGGAGGCTGTCCGTGACGGGCCTCAGCTCCTCCGCCGACTCCGTTCCGATCGGGATGATGATGATCCCGTCGACCTGCTTGCCGCTCAGAAGCGTCAGCACGTTCCCTTCCGTTTCCTTATCATAGGAAGAGTTGCAGACCATCAGGTTATAGCCCGCCTCCCGCGCGCGGATCTCCGCGTAGCTCGTGAATTCGCTCATATACGGGTTCTGGAGCGACGGAACGACGATGCCGATCGTATTCGTCCGTTTGATGATCATCGAGCGGGCCAGCGCGTTCGGCGTGTAGCCCATCTCGGCGGAAAGCTTGACCACGCGCTCGCGCGTCGCGTCGCTGATCTCGGGACTCCCCGAAAGCGCCTTGGAAACCGTCGCGCAGGACACGTTCGCCCGTCTCGCGACATCCTTGATCGTCACTTTGGCCATAAGGAACTCCTTTTTTGATCGAAAATACGCAATCGTTTTCGTATGTCCATCTTACAACCGAACAAAAGTGCCTGTCAATAAACATTTTTGTTGACATCCCGAAAAAGGCAGTTTAGAATGAAATCACGAAATCGTTTACGGATCCATCCCGTTGACACCCCGCTTGAAGGAGGGTAAAGCGTGATACGAGCCGTGCTTTTTGATGTTGGTGGGACTTTTACCACCGTTCGGAATTCTCCCGAACTCCAGACCGCGTTTGCGAAACGCCTGTCCGAGCGCCTCGCGCTGTACGGCATCCGTCTCGACGTGCCGTACGAGGAGCTCGGCCTTGTTTTGCATGAAAACGCGGAGGCCTACAAGCACCACGTCGAAGCGACGATGGAGGAGCTTCCGAACGCGCGCGTGTGGAGCGAATTCTATCTGAAGGATTATTCCATCCCCGAAGAGGTGATCGCGCCGTACGCGGAGGAGCTGAGCTTTCTCTACGACTACGAACGCCTCATCAGCCTGCGCCGTCCCCATCTGAAGGAGACGCTGGAGACGCTCCATGCCGAAGGCTTCCGCCTCGGCGTCGTCTCGAACGTCTTCTCGCGGTCCCTGACGCCCCATCTTCTGATGGAATACGGCATCGACCGTCTGATGGAGACCGTCATCCTCTCGAGCAACGTCGGGTGCCGGAAGCCCGATCCGAGGATCTTCCGGATCGCGATGGACGAGCTCGGCGTTTGTGCGGACGAGACGTGCTACGTGGGCGATACGCTCTCGCGCGACGTGCTCGGCGCCCGGAACGCGGGGCTCGCGCTCGCCGTTCAGATCGAAAACCCGGCCGTCGCCCACCGCGACGCCGCCTTTACCGGTCCGGACGGCCCGAAGCCCGACTTCTTCATCCACGACCTCGCGGAGATCCCGCCGATCCTCGCCCGCGTCAACAACCGCACCGTTTAGAAAGGGGAACCGAAATGCTGGATACCATATTCTTTGACGTAGGAAATACCCTGCGCGTCGTCGTAAAGGACAAGGAGTTTTCCGATGCCGCCGAAGCCGAGATCATGCGCCTCGTCGAGACGACGGAGCCCCACGACGAATTCTTCGAAAAGCTGGAGGCGCGCTGGAAGGCGTACCGCAAGGGTGTGAAACAGTCGCTGCTCGACGCGAGCGAGATGGAGCTCTGGAGCCAGCATCTCCTTCCCGATTACGATACCGAACTGATCTGCCGGAACGCCGCCCGCCTGACGCGTCTCTGGCGCGACCACGACGGCCGCCGCGTCGTGCATGAGGGCACGCTCGAGACGCTGCATGAGCTGCAGCGCCGCGGCTACAAGCTCGGCATCATCGCCAACACCATCACCGAGACCGAGATCCCCGACTGGATGTGCCGCGACGCCGTGGCCGGGTGCTTCAAGACGGTCATCCTCTCGTCCAAAGTTCG
>JAEEUO010000148.1 GCA_016286935.1 Bacillota bacterium
CCTCGAGTTCCTGCGTTGTGACGAAGGTGAGATGTTCGGGCAGCTCGCACGGGAGAAAGTCGTATTCGTCCTCCACGTACGCGCCGAGCCGCTTGAGCATGCGGTAGATCGCCTTCACGGTCCGGACGAGCGTCTCCTCCGTGCGGTCCTCCTTCCGGATCGTCTTCTCCCAGTCCCACTGGTCGACGTACACGGAATGGATGTTGTCGAGTTCCTCGTCGCGGCGGATCGCGTTCATATCGGTGTAGATCCCGCGTCCCGGCTTCACGCCGTAGCGGCCGAGCGCCATCCGCTTCCACTTCGCGAGGGACTGGACGACCTCCGCGGGGTGCTCGTCCATATCGAGGACGGTGAAGCCGACGGTGCGCTCATACCCGTTCAGGTTGTCGTTCAGACCGGTCGCCGGATCGACGAACAGGGGCGCCGTCACGCGCTGGAGCGAGAGGCCGCGGGAGAGCTCGCTCTGGAAGAAATCCTTTACTTTTTTAATGGCACGCTGGGTCTCGAAGAGGTCCATCTTCGGGTCGTACCCTTTCGGTATTATCAGCTGCATATTTACAAATCCTTTCTCGCGAACAAGGGCCTCGTCGCTTACGCTCGCGCTGCGAAAACGGACGTAGCGGTACGCAGGCTCTGTCTTCGCCTGCGGCTCGCCAATCGCCAGGTACCGACGTCCTTTACGCCGCGCCGAGGCCCTTTTTCGCTACAAGCGTTCTGAAAACTTACATCCGCAGTAATTCTGACGGTACAGCCCGAAGTCTTTCGATAACTCGATGGATCTCTTGAATCCGTCCTGCTTCTTGAAATCAAACGGCCGGCACTGTACGCCGAACTGTTTCGCGCCCCCCCCTCCAATCGCGGCGATCTGGGCGAAATTCTTGTGTGGGCTGACCGGGAGCGTCGTTGTAAAGTACGGAATGCCGAGGATGACGGCCATCGCGGCGGCGTCCTCGAGGCGCATCCGGAAACAGACGGGACAGCGCGCGCCGCCCTCCGGCTCATTCTCCAGACCCTCGACGCGGCGGAAGAACTCATCCGGACGGTATTCGCCTTCGAAGAAATCGATCGGGCGGCGGTCCGGCGGAAGCAGATCGTTGAACGCGCGGACGACGGTGAGCTGGTTTTCTTTCCGTTTTTCATACTCTTCCCGGTCCGTGATGTTGGAATTGGAGAAGAAGAGCGTGACGTCGTACGATGCCAAAAGACGTTCGATGCAGGCCGTCGAACACGGTCCGCAGCAGCTGTGGAGCAGCAGGCGCGTTTTCTCTTCCATGGGTTCCCTCCTTTCCGCCGTTTCGCCGTCAGGGCATAGTAAGGCAATGATAATAGAAGTATATCATATGGCGTCTTTTTTTTCGAGTGTTTTCCGCGCGGCGCAATAAAAAAGCCTCCCGGGTGGGAGGCTTTGAAAATGAGTCGGATCGTTTAGAAGATTCCCTGCTCCATACCGTTTCCTACAATTGACTTTCCGCGTTGCGGAAAGGTTGGAAACGGTGGGAACAAGGGATTTTAGATAATCCCTTGTTCCATCATAACACTTTCTTTTGATTGACTTTCCGCGTTGCGGTAAGGAAGAAAGTGTTGGATTCCGCAGGGAATCTAGAAGATTCCCTGCTCCATCATCGCCTGGGCGACTTTCTGGAAGCCGGCGATGTTGGCGCCCGCGACGAGGTCGTAGCCGAGGCCGTATTCTTCGGCCGCTTCGGCGGAGACGCGGTGGATGTTCTCCATCATTTTGTGGAGCTGGGCATCGACTTCCTCCGCCGTCCAGACGAGGCGTTCGGAGTTCTGGGCCATCTCAAGCGCCGAGACGCCGACACCGCCCGCGTTGACCGCCTTCGACGGCGCGACGATGATGTGCTTCTGGGAGCGGAGATAGTTCAGAGCGTCGTTCGTCGTCGGCATGTTGGCGACTTCGATGTAGTACTTGACGCCGGATTCCGCGATCTTGACGGCCGAATCCATCTTGACGTCGTTCTGCATCGCGGACGGCATATAGACGTCGACGTCCTTGACGCCCCACGCCTTCGCGTTCGGGACGAATTCCACGCCGAACTTGTCCGCGTAGGACTTGCAGTGCATCGGATCCTTCGCGCGCATCTCGAGGATGTAGTCGATCTTTTCGCCGGTCACGCCGTCCGGATCGTGGATGTATCCGTCCGGACCGGAGAAATAGGTGACCTTCGCGCCGAGTTCGGCGGCCTTTTTCATGATGCCCCACGCGACGTTGCCGTAGCCGGAGATCGCGAGGCGCTTGCCTTCGATCGTGTCGTGTTCATGCTTCAGGACTTCCTGGAGGTAATACACCGCGCCGAAGCCGGTCGCTTCCGGACGGATGCGGGAGCCGCCGTAGGAGAAGCCCTTGCCGGTCAGGACGCCGTTCTCGAACGTGCCCTTGAGGCGGCGGTATTCGCCGTAGAGGTAGCCGATCTCACGGCCGCCGACGCCCATGTCGCCCGCCGGAACGTCGATGTCCGGTCCGATGTAGCGATAGAGCGCCTGCATGAAGCTCTGGCAGAAGCGCATGACTTCGGCGTCGGACTTGCCGGCCGGGTCGAAGTCGGAACCGCCCTTGCCGCCGCCGATCGGGAGACCGGTCAGGGAGTTCTTGAAGATCTGTTCGAAGCCGAGGAATTTGATGATTCCGGGATAGACGTTTTTCTGGAAGCGGAGACCGCCCTTATAGGGGCCGATCGCGCCGTTGAACTGGCATCTCCAGCCGCGGTTCGTGTGGACCTGGCCGTTGTCATCGGTCCAGACGACGCGGAAACTGAACATTCTCTCCGGTTCGACCATGCGGTTCAGAAGGTCCGCCTTTTCGTATTCGGGGTGTTTGTTGACGACCGGTTCGATCGAAGAGAACACCTCTTCCACGGTCTGTACGAATTCCGGTTCGTTCGCGTATTTCTCGCGGACATTCGCCAATACACTCTCGACATAAGCATTCATGGTTTCAAATTCCTCCTTAGCTGTAGTCAACTGACGTTCACAGGGGCTAATCCCCTCAATATCCACAAAGATTATAGCAACGAAAAAGTGAAAATCAAGTAGTTTGCATACAAAACAAAAGATTAACACTCTCGTTAAATCTTTCACGCTGAGAGCGTGCGGTTCCCTCGCAGATCACTTTCCGGCAAACCCCATCCGCGGCCACCAGATCTTCTCGCGGGAAATGTCCTTGACGGTCGCGGAGTCGGTCATATACATCGTATCGAGCAGTTCACCCTTGTATTTGTCGGCGATCAGCTTCACGCCCTCCGCGCCGCCGCCGCAGACCGCGGTCACGAACGGGCGGCCGACCATCACGAAGTCCGCGCCGAGCGCGAGCATCCGGAACATATCGACGCCGGAACGGACCGCGCCATCGACGAGGACCGGGATCCGACCGCCGATCGCGTCAGCGATGAACGGCAGAAACTCGGGCGCGGCCGGGAGACCGTCCTGAGAACGGCCGCCGTGGTTCGTCACACAGATCGCGTCGGCGCCGGCCTGAAGCGCTTCGATCGAATCATGAACGGTCAGTACGCCGCGGATGATCATCGGGATCTTCGTCATTTCGCAGATCTTCCCGAGTTCGTCGCGATCCATCGCGTGGATCGGGTTTTCCATCGCGCGAAGCGCTCCGTTACCGAGCATGTCGATGTCCATCGAGATCGCTACGGCACCGTTTGCTTCGGCCCATTCGATCCGCCGCTTCGCGTCTTCGAGCGTACGGGGCTTAAAGGTCGGGATCCCGCAGCCGATCTCGCGGAGCGGTTTTTCGACGCTGTAGAACGTCGCGGGGTTCGGGCCGTCGCCGGTGAACGCAAGGATCCCGGCGTCTTTACAACCCCGGAACAGTTCGGCGGCGTACGCTTCGTCGCTTTTGTCAAGCCCGTAGCTTCCCGTGATC
>JAEEUO010000149.1 GCA_016286935.1 Bacillota bacterium
TCCTCGAACGGCTGACCGATTACGCCCACCGCCAGGGCCTCCCCGTCTCCGTCGATGTTCCGCCCGTCAAGGACTGGTACCCCGAGTTCGACTTTAAACGGATCGGCGAGATCTGCGACTATACGATGATCATGACGTATGACCAGCACTACTCCGGCTCCGCGACCGCCGGCTCCGTCTCCGATCTGCCGTGGGAAGCCGACTGCATCGAAACGATCCTCCGCTACGTTCCCGCCGAAAAGCTCGTCATCGCCCTTCCGACCTACATGCGCCTCTACACGACGCCCCAATACACCTACGCCAACCTCTCGAACAGCGCCGTCTCCATGACCCGCCTCGAACGGATCCTCAGGGAAAACGATCTTACACCGGTGTGGCGCGATTATGAGAAACAGTACTATGTGGAGTGGACCGATCCGAACGACGAATCGCAGCTGAACCGGCTCTGGATCGAGGACGCCCGCTCGACCGCCCACCGCCTCGATCTGACGCTTCGCTACAAGCTTGCGGGCACCGCCGTCTGGTCGTACGACAACGGCGTCGATTCGATCTGGGACGTCTACGACGCGATGCTCCACAACAACGAGCCGCTCGAAACGTTCGACAGGGATCCTTCCGAAGAGATCGGAGCGGACGGGGAAGCATCCTCCGCCGACTGATCCTTCGCACAAAACAAAACGGCCGTCCGGTGTTCCGGACGGCTTTTTCGTATCCCGCTCACACGGTCATTTGAAGTGTCTCTTTGCCTCGGTATCGTCGCCCTCGACGTAATCGTTCGTGTGGACGTCGATGAACTGGGCCTTGAGCTTGTCGTAGAGGATCCGCTGGCTCGAGTAGATCCCGGTGTAGCCCGAGAAGACGTACGCGATGCCGCACGCGAGCGCGTAGTACAGCATCCCCTCCGCGCCGAAGAATTCGACCGCGAGGACCATCGACGCCATCGGGCAGTTGACGGCGCCGCAGAAGACGCAGATCATGCCGACGGCCGCGGCGAAACCGGCGGGAAGGCCGAGGAACGGGCCGATGAAGCAGCCGAACGTCGCGCCGACGAAGAAGCTCGGGACGACCTCGCCGCCCTTGAAGCCGACGGCCAGCGTGAGCGCCGTGAAGACGATCTTGATCAGGAACGCCGCGGGAACGGTCTCGCCCTCCTCGATCGCGCGCCGGATGACATCGAGGCCGGCGCCGTTGTAGTCGCGCGTGCCGATGAGCAGCGTCAGGACGAGCAGGACGGTGCCGCCCGCGAGGCCGAGGATCCAGCGGTTTTTGATGTGCTTGTGGAAGTTGGCTTCGGTGTAGTGGATGAAGCCGCAGAACAGAACCGAGACGAGCGCCGCGAGGAGCGCGAGCACGGCGACGCGCAGGAAGCTCTCCGCCGACAGTTCGGGCATCGCGAAGTGAAAGCGGAGCGGCTTCACGCCGATGACGAGCGACGTCACGTAGGCGATCATCGAGGCGATAAAGCACGGCAGGAACGCCGCGTGGTACAGAAGGCCGACGCTGACGACGCCCATTGAGAAGACGGTCGCGCCGAGCGGCGCGCCGAACAGCGCCGAGAAGAACGCCGCCATGCCGGCCATCGTCGCCGTGCGGAGGTCGCGGTCGTCGAACAGAAGGCCCTTTCCGACCGTATAGCCGATCGCGCCGCCCATTTGAAGGGCAGCGCCTTCGCGTCCGGCGGAGCCGCCGACCAGGTGCGTGAGGATCGTCGTCAGGAAGATCGCGGGCGCGAGACGGAACTTCACGCCGCGCCCCTTCTGGATCTCCGTGATGATGTCGTTCGTGTTCTCTCCCTCCAAGCGGAAGAGCTTATAGAGCCCGACCGCGGCGAGACCGCCCACCGGAAGAAGGTCGATCACCCAGGGATGGGCGCTCCGGAACTCCGTCGCGAGATTGACGCCGATGTCGAACAGAGACGCGACGAGGCCGGACGCGAAGCCGATGATCGACGACATCACGAACCATTTTACGAGAGCCTGGCTGTAGAGCCAGAACTGACGGAAGTATTTTTTTGTGTTTTCAATGACCTTTCGCATACGGTTCCGTTACGTTCCTTCGTTCGTGAGAAAGCGCGCGTTCTCCGGCAGATGGCGGATCACGTAGATCTCGGCGGCCGCGTTCGCCTCGAACGCCGGGTACGGCTGTTCCTCGCGCGTTTCGCCGACCCAGTATTTTTCGGCGAGATGGGCGATCCGCTCATCGTCGGTGATGTCCGGAATCGCGAGCTCGCGCTCGATGTCCGCGCGGAGCCCCTTCAGGAACGAGAGGCCGCGCTCCCAGTACAGCGGGATCTCCTCGGGCAGGAGCTCGAGGCAGTGTGGGCTCAGAACGTGCTTCGCGCCGATCGCCATCGACCGTTCAAACGAGTCGATCGACTTGTCGTATCCCGTGAGGAACTCGACGACGTTCGTGCCGCTCGTGCGCTCCCAGACGCCCGTCGTCTCGGCGGCGATCAGAAGGTCCCATTCGGGGATGTAAAACGCGAGGCAGTCGAGCGTATGGCCGGGCATCTCGCAGACGCGGAGCGTCGCGCCTCCGAGCGGGATCTCGTCGCCGTCGTGAACGGTCCGGTCGACGCGCCACACGGAATCGTCGTACGGCGGGATCGTCGCGTCCGGCCCGAGGAACGCCTTCGCCGCGTCTTCGGAGAGCTCGCGGATCTGGACGTATTTGCGGGGCTTCACGATCTGGCGCTTCGCGTGTTCGTGGCCGACGACCGTGACGTCCGGATACGATTCGAGGACGTACGGCAGCGAGCCGATGTGGTCGTAGTGGATGTGGGAGACGAGGAAGTAGTCGAGCGGGCGGCCGTTCAGCTCACGGCGGAGGTTTTCGAGCATCGCGGGGGCAAAGCAGGCCATGCCGGAATCGTACAGCGCCGTCTTCTCATCGCCGATGATCAGAAGCGCCTCGCCGCCCTTTCCGCCCGTCACGCGGCGGATGTTGCCGGTTCGGACAAAGATGGCGCGTTCTTCGGTTTTCGTCGTCGTGTCGTTCATTTTGCGTTCTTCTCCGTCCGGTAACAGATTGGCGAGCAGCGTACTGATATCGTCGTCCGGCACGGTCTCGATCCGGACGGTTTCGTGCGTCACAGGGTGTTCGAAGGCGAGGCGAACCGCGCAGAGCGCCTGGCGGCCGATCATATCGTCCTCCGCCGTGTTCCGCCCGTACAGCCGGTCGCCCAGGATCGGGCAGCCGATTGAGGCGAGATGGACGCGGATCTGGTGGGTGCGGCCCGTTTCGAGAGCGCATTCGAGCAGCGCGTAAGCGCCGTTCGTCCGGAGCGTCCGGTAGCGCGTCCTTGCGGGCTGGCCGCCCTCCTCCTCGGAGACGACGGCGCGGCGGACGAGAGCGGGGTCGGGCTGGCCGACCGGCCTGTCGATCACGCCCTCCGGCGGCTCAGGTGCGCCGTGAACGACGGCGAGATACGTCTTTTCGACCTTCCCGCGCTTCGCGAGATCGGCGAAGGTTTCCTGGACGTAGGCGTTCTTTCCGAGCAGGACGACGCCGGACGTGTCGAGGTCGAGGCGGTTGATGAGATGGGGCTCCCAGACGTCCGACGCGCCGTTTTCCGCGTCGCGGAGGATCTTTTCAACGACGCCGTTCAGAAGCGTTCCGGACGGGTGGCCCTTCGACGGGTGGACGGGGATCCCGGGTCCCTTCCGGACGGCTAGAAAGTCTCCGTCTTCGTAGAGGACGTCGAGCGGGACCGCCTCCGGGAGAACGTCATCCGGCGGCGCCGTCTTCGGAAACACGAGCGTCAGTACGTCGCCTTCCTTCACGCGGTCGACCGTCCGGACGTGGCCGCCGTTCAGGAGGATGTCGCCCTCGTTCCGGCAGCTTCTGAGAAATCGCGTCGAGACGCCGAGCCGCATCCGCAGGA
>JAEEUO010000150.1 GCA_016286935.1 Bacillota bacterium
CGCGTCCGTCACGATCATAAGTTCGCACGCAAGCGCCCTTCCGCCGCCCTTCGCTGGCACGAGCTGCTGGGTCAGAACGGCCTGGAGCGTCATCGAGAGCTGGAGGCGGATCTGGGCCTGGGCGCCTTCCGGGAAGACCTGCACGATGCGGTCGACCGCGTCGGATGCGCTTCCGGTGTGGAGCGTGGCGAAGACGAGGTGGCCGGTCTCGGCGGCCGTGATCGCCGTCTCGATCGTGTCGCGGTCGCGCATCTCGCCGATCAGGATGACGTTCGGGTCCTCGCGGAGGCTCGCGCGGAGCCCTTCGGAGAAGCTCTTCGTATCCTTTCCGACCTCGCGCTGGTTGATGACGCAGAGATCAGGCTTGTAGACGTATTCCACCGGGTCCTCAAGGGTGACGATGTGGTCCTGGCGCGTGTGGTTGATCGCGTCGAGCAGTGCCGCAAGCGTCGTCGATTTACCGGAGCCGGTCTCGCCCGTTACGAGGACGATGCCTTTGTGGAGTTTTGTAAAGTCGGGAACGACCGGCGGAAGGCCGAGGTCCTCGAGCTTCGGGATCCGGTCGCGCAGAAGGCGCAGCGCAACGGAGGGATGGCCCTGGGCTTTGAAGATGTGGATACGGCACCGGTTTCCCGCGAACGTTTCGGCGGAGTCGAGTTCGCCCTTCGCGAGGAAGGTCTCGTATTCGGTTCCCGCGAGTTCTTTCGCGATCCGGTCACAGTCCTCCGCGGACAGCACGTCATCGGTCATCGACACGATCCGGCCGTCCTTCCGGTATTTCACGGGGAGGCCCTTCGCGATGTGGATGTCGGACGCGCCGTCCTGGGCTGCCCGCGCCACCATTTCGTCGATTGTCAGCATATCGTTTCCTTTCGCTTCTTCGGACTCGTCCGTTATTCGTCGCCGCTGATGACGCGGAGGATCTCCTCGGTCGTCGTCACACCCTCGCGGACGAGGCGGAGCGCGTTGTCATGGAGCGAGACGAAGCCGCTCTCGGGTCTCTTCAAAGCCGTTTCGATCGCGTCGCGCGTTTCGCCCTCGCTGATCATGCGGCGGATGTCGCGGGTGATGTTCAGGAGTTCGAAGACGCCCGTCCGGCCGCGGTAGCCCGTTCCGAAACAGTTCGAGCAGCCCTCGCCGCGGTAGAGTTCGAGGCCCTCTTCGGGTTTCATGTTGAGATCCTCGAGTTCCTCCGGCGTCGGGGTGTAGGCCTTCCGGCACTTCGGGCAGATCCGGCGGACGAGGCGCTGGGAGATGATGCCGCGGAGCGAGCTCGCGATCAGGTACGGCTCGACGCCGATGTCGCGCAGACGCTCGATCGTTCCGACGGCGTCGTTCGTGTGGATCGTCGAGATGACGACGTGGCCGGTGATGGCCGCGCGCATCGCGATGTCGGCCGTTTCGCCGTCACGGATCTCGCCGACGGCGATGATGTCCGGATCCTGACGCAGGATCGCGCGGAGGCCGTTCGCAAACGTCATTTCGACCTTGTCGTTGATCTGGACCTGGTTCGCGCCCTCGATGTTGTATTCGACCGGGTCTTCGAGCGTCACGAGGTTGACTTCCTCGCGGTTGAGGTCGTCGATCATCGCGTACATCGTCGTCGATTTACCGGAACCGGTCGGACCGACGATGAGGAGCACGCCGCTCCTGCATTTGAGCATTTCCTCGTATTTCGCGAGATCCTCTGGCGAGAGGCCGATCGATTCCTTCGTGATCTTCTCGCCGGATTTGTCGAGGAGTCGCGCCACGATCTTTTCGCCGTAGATCGTCGGCAGCGTCGAGATACGGAGGTCGATGTCCTTGTCTTTCACGCGGACGTTGAAGCGGCCGTCCTGGGGGATCCGGCGCTCGGAGATGTCGAGGCCCGCCATGATCTTGATACGGGAGATGACCGAGGACTGGAGGTCGCGCGGAACGGTCAGGATGTTCCGCATCATGCCGTCGATGCGCATCCGGACGTTGAGGATCTGTTCGCGCGGCTCGAGGTGGATATCGGAGGCGCGCTCGGTGATCGCGCGCTCAATGATGGAGTTGACGAGACGGATCGTCGGAGCGCTCGCGGCGCCGTCGTCGAGCTGGTTCGACGTAAAGGCTGCGTCGGGCACGGAGACGCTTTCACCGCTGGCCGTGGCCTCGCGCCGCATCTCCTCGATCGCGCGCGCGGCGCCTTCGGTGCCGTAGAGGATCTGGATCGCGCGGTCGATGCCGGCGGTCGTCGCAACCATCGGAACGATCTTCTTGCGCGACGCTTTACGGGCCTCTTCGACCGCGTAGAAGTTGAGCGGGTCGCTCATCGCGAGGTAGAGTTCATCCTTCACGGTGCGGACCGGAACGACCTGGTACTGCTTCGCGATGTTCTTCGGCAGAAGCCCCGCAAGCTCCGTCGGGATCGTCACCTTCGTGAGGTCGACGAATTCGATGCCGAGCTGCATCCGGAGCGCTTCGATCAGCTGATCCTCCGTGATGATGTTGTTCTCCAGAAGAACCGTTCCGAGTCGTTCCTTTGTCTTCTTCTGAAGCGCCAGGCCTTCTTCGAGCTTTTCTTCGGTGATCATTCCGGCGGCCAGAAGCAGGTCGCCCAGACGAGTATGAGTCATAAAACCACGTCCCTTCGCTTGTGATCGTTCTAAAGGTGTATCGGTTGTTTCCTGAGGGATAGCTTATTATCGTTACGGCCGGGTCGCGAGGGGTCCCGCGATCGTGATGCCGTCTTCACCTGCTTTGACGGTCAGCCTGTACCAGTTGCCGTCCGTAAGCCGTGCCGTAAATCCGGCCGGCACGGTCGTCTCGTGGAGGTAATACGTTCCGTAAGGCAGCGCGCCGACGTAGATCGCCCCTGCGGCTCCGGATTCAAGGCCGGTCGCCACGACGGTACGGTCATACGCGAGGATATCGAATTTCGCGCCCGGAAGCGGCCAGTGATCGCCGCCGTCGATCTTCTTCAGGATCGCCCTGCGCGTGGCCGTTGAGACGTTCATGATGCCGTACGTCATGATGTCCGGTACGGTATCGGCCGTCGTGGAGCTGCTCATGCGGTCGATGCGGTATTCCTTGCCGGTGGGGAGGGTAATGCCTGCCGCCCCCGCGCCCGATTCGCCGACGACGACGCGGTAGACGGAGGTGTTCGCCCGGAAGCCGGATACCGTGTTCGTTTCCTTCATGTAGTAGACGCCGGGAGCGGCCTTGAAGGTCACGTTGGAGAGGACCCCTTCCGTGGTCGTGAACGTATCCGCCGAGGTAACGGTATTCGTCTTGACGTCGTTGACGGTGATGGTAACGACGTTCGTGCAGCCGTACTCCTTATAGAGCGAGAAGATCGCGCCGCCGAGCGCCTTGCCGTCGCCGTCGATCTTCTTGAACATGACGGGCTTGCTTCCGGTGCCGTTGACGAAGGTGACGGTCAGCGCGTTGTTCGGCGCGCTCGGGACCGTGAAGCGGCGGTTCGCTTCGTTGTAGCTTCCGCTGAAGGACGAACCGGTCTCGGTGTAGACGGCGCTTGCGCCCGTCGCGTAGTTGTCGAGATCGACCGTTTCGGAACGGTCCGCGGTCTCCGCCGCCGTCTCCGTGACGATCAGACGGATGCCGACCGGTACGATCAGCTTCTGCGATCCGTTGTTTGCGAGCGTGAACGAGATCTCGCCGCTCGTTTCGCCGGTGATGAGGTCGATTCCCGGTTCCGCGACGCCGTCGCCGTCGTCCCAGAGCACGTAGTTGCCGATCGCGGAGCCGTTTCCGCGCTCCAGCTTCGCCGTGAACGAGAACACGTTCGTATCGCCGTCGATCGTGACGGATTTCGCCACGTCGACCGAGACGGTGTTGCGGACGTTACGGAACGTGACCGTTTCGCCCGAGGTCGGTACCGTCAGCGAGTA
>JAEEUO010000151.1 GCA_016286935.1 Bacillota bacterium
ACACCGCGATCTGGACGGCCGAACAGTACAACGTAACGTACACGACGGAAACCGTATCGGGCGCGAATATCACCGGCCTCGCGGCGGCCGCCCAGCATCCCGCCGGCGCGACCGTCACCGTCGAAGCGACGCTCCCGACGATCGATCTCGCGGGCTACACCTTCGCGGGCTACCAGGCCAGCGGCGCCCTTACCGGAACCTACCAGGCGGACGGCACCTTCACGATGCCTGCCGGCGACGTCAACCTTGAGGCCCAGTGGCATGCCCCGGGCGAGGTCATCTTCGACTTCGACGGCAACGGCGGTATCCTCGATACCGGCGACACCCGCTACCACGTCAACGTCGGCAGCACGATCACGCTCCCGACGTTCACGAGAGACGGCTACGACTTCAACGGCTGGACAACGCCCAACACGAACTATGTGATCGCGCTGAACGATACCGAATCTCCGGCTGCGATCGCGAACGAGGACGCGACGTTCACGGCCCAGTGGGTCGCAAAGGATTACTTCGTCACCTACGTTGACAACGCGCCGCAGGGCGTCAGCGTCTCCGGTCTCCCGAGCCCGCTGTCTGCCAACGAAACGTTCGGAACGACCGTCAACGTCGCCCCGAAGCCATCCGCTGACGGTGGCTACACCTTCGTCGGCTGGCAGGCCTCCGGCGCTCTCGACGGCATCTTCGACGGCGGCAAGTCCTTCACGATGCCCGCGGGCGACGTGACGCTCACGGCGATCTGGCAGGCACCCGGCAAGGTCGTCTTCGCGTTCGACGGCAATGACGGCGTCCGCCAGTCCGGCGATCTCTACTACGAGATCGACGTGAACGACGAAGTGAACCCGATCCCGGTCTTCACGAAGCTCGGCTACACGTTCGGCGGCTGGACCTCCGGCAACGCTGTCTATCCGGACATCCCGGCCGGAACCCAGAACTCCCCCGACGCGATCGCCAATGAGAACGTCATCTACACGGCTGTGTGGAACGCGACCGACCTGACCGTCACGTATGAAGACGGCGCAAGCGCCGCCGCTGCGATGACCGTGACCGGAATGCCCGCGGCTCTTACCCAGACCGTCCACATTGGCGATCCCATCACGCTCGAAGCGGCTCCCGCGGCGGACGGCTACGTCTTCCTCGGATGGCGCGCGACCGGCGGACGCACCGGCCTCTTCAAAGCCGGCGAAACGTTCGCGATGCCCGGTGAGAACATCACCCTGACGGCGGAATGGGAAGCGGTTCCCGCGTTCGATGTGACCTACGCCGGCGGAAATCCGGCCGGCACGACTGTCACGAACGTCCCGCAGGACGCGACCTACAAGCTCAACGAGAACGTCACCGTTCCCGCGGCTCCGACGCTCAGCGACACGTCCTACAACTTCGGCGGCTGGAAGGCGACCGGCGCTCTGAACGGCCTCTTCCAGGAAGGCGATACCTTCCCGATGCCGGCCGGAGCGGTCACTCTCACCGCCACCTGGTCCAAGCCCGCGCCTCCCGTCATCATTCCGACGCCGGTGTCGAACACCTACACCGTCAAGTTCGAAACGAACGGCGGCAACGCGATCGACTCCATCAACGTGGAAAGCGGAACGAGCTTCGACTTCGACCGGTTCGACGCCGTGAGAAGCGGCTACGTCTTCGAGGGCTGGTACCGTGAAGCCTCGCTCACGAACGCCGTGAACAAGGTCACCGTCAACGCCAACATCACCGTGTACGCGAAGTGGAAGAAGATGGACCTCAACGTCACCGACCACGTCCGCTACATCTACGGCGCCGACACGTTCCGCCCGAACGACAAGACCACCCGCGCCGAAGCCATCACGATGATCTACCGTCTGCTCACGCCCGAGCGGAGAGACGAGATCTTCACGACGGAAAACAGCTACAAGGACGTCGACGCCAAGCTTTGGTACAACAAGGCCGTCTCGTCGATGACCAAGGGCGGTTACATCGAAGGCTACGGCGACGGAACCTTCCGCGGCCAGGAACTTGTTTCCCGCGCCGAGTTCGTGACGATCCTCGTCCGCTTCCTCGGACCGAAGGAAGGCAAGGTCAAATTCAGCGACGTCCCGACCGATCACTGGGCTTACACCTATATCGCGACGGCCGTCAGAGCCGGCCTGATCGAGGGCTACGGCGACGGAACGTTCCGTCCGGATGAGAAGATCACCCGTGCGGAGGTCGTCACCATCGTCAACCGCATCCTCGGACGCGGCATCAACGAGCACAGTGCCCTCGGCCAGTTCTTCAACTACTCGGACAACCAGGATCCGCTCGCGTGGTACTACTTCGAGATCATCGAAGCGGCCAACGACCACACCTACACCGGATCCCGCCCGACCGAAAACTGGACCGGCAACACAACCGCCTCATCCTTCGTTTACGACATCAACTACTACGAGATGCCGTAAATGGAGTAGTCGTTCCTACAATGAGGAAGAAACGCCCCCGCGGAAACGCGGGGGCATTTCCTTTGGCGCGGCGCGCGCGGCCCCGCGCCTCTCCGCGCGCGCAGCTTGTGTTCTCCGCGGAAAACGGGGGATAATACAATCGCTATGGAGAAATTCGAAGTTACCGGAATGAGCTGCGCCGCCTGCAGCTCCCATGTCGAGAAAGCGGTCCGATCGGTGCCGGGCGTCAGGGACGTCGCGGTCTCTCTTCTGACGAATTCGATGACCGTCGACTACGCGGAGCCGGCGACCGCCGACGCGATCTGCCTCGCGGTCGAAAAAGCCGGATACGGCGCAAAACAGGCCGATACGCGAACGAAAGACGGCGGACGGGCCGATTCCCCTGAACGCAAAAAAAACGGCTCAGAGGGGCGATTTGACGCCGAATCGAGGGCTTTGAAGAAGCGCCTCGTCCGGTCTGCCGTCCTTCTCCTGATCCTGATGTACTTTTCGATGGGCGTCGCGATGTGGGGATGGCCCGCGCCGGCGGCGCTGACGAACGGCGTCGCGAACGGCATCCTTCAGATGCTGCTCTCGCTGATCATCCTCGCCGTGAACGCGAAGTTCTTCACGAGCGGTCTGCGCGGCCTCCGGAACGGCGCGCCGAACATGGACACGCTCGTCGCGCTCGGAAGCGGCGTCTCCTTCGTCTACAGCGTCGTGCTTTTGATCCGCCACGCCGCGATGGCGGAGCCAGGACACGGCCACATCGAACTCTATTTCGAATCGGCGGCGATGATCCTCGTCCTGATCACGGTCGGCAAGCTCCTCGAGGCGGTCTCGAAGGGGAAGACGACGAGCGCGATCGACAGCCTTCTGGAACTCGCGCCTGCCGAGATCCGTCTCCTCCGGGACGGCGAGGAGGTCCTGGTCCCCGCCGGGGAGGCGACGATCGGCGATACGTTCCTCGTGAAGCCCGGCGAGGCGATCCCGGTCGACGGCGTCGTCCTTTCGGGCGAATCGACCGTCGACGAAAGCGCGCTGACCGGGGAATCCGTCCCCGTTCCGAAGAAGGAGGGCGACCGCGTCTCGACGCCTGCGATCAACCAGCGCGGCGTTCTGACGTGCCGCGCCGACGCCGTCGGCTCCGATACGACGCTCTCGCGCATCATCCGCATGGTCGAGGACGCGGGCGCTTCGAAGGCGCCCGCCCAGAAACTGGCCGACAAAGTCGCCGGCGTATTCGTTCCCGTGGTGATGGGGATCGCGCTCGTGACCTTCATCGTCTGGATGATCGCCCTGAAGAACAATCCCGCTCTCGCGGGAAGCGATACGCCGTTCGCGTTCGCGCTGACGCGCGCGATCTCGGTCCTTGTGATCTCCTGCCCGTGCTCCCTCGGCCTCGCGACGCCGGTCGCGATCATGGTCGGCTCGGGCGTCGGGGCGCGGAACGGGATCCTGTTCAAGACGGCCGCCGCGCTCGAACA
>JAEEUO010000152.1 GCA_016286935.1 Bacillota bacterium
CATGTTAACGAAGACGGTCTTGGTCGAGACGCGCTGGATCACGCCGGTCGTCAGCTCGCCCTGGCGCTCGATATACGTATCGAAGACCATCCCGCGCTCCGCCTCGCGGATCTTCTGGACGACGACCTGTTTCGCCGTCTGGGCGGCGATGCGGCCGAAGTCCTGGGGGGTGACCTGGTATTCGAGAACGTCGCCGACCTCGTATTCGGGGTCGATCGCCTTCGCGTCCTCGACGGAGACCTCGACGAACGGATCGAAGACCTCCTCCACGACGTCGCGGCGCATGAAGACGTCGATGTCGCCGGATTCGCGGTCGATGTTCACGCGGACGTTTTCAGCCGTTCCGTAGTTCTTCTTGTAAGCCGAGACGAGCGCCGATTCGATGGCGGAGAACAGGACCTCCTTCGGGATCCCTCTTTCGTGTTCCAGTTCGTCGATGGCTGCGATGAATTCAGTGTTCATTTTCTTCTTCCTTTCGTCTTCTGTCAAAAACCGACGTTCAGCGCGACCTTCGCGACGCTGTCGAGCGGGATTTCGGTATCGTCTACCGTAATTGTTTTTCCGTCAAACGACCGGAGAACTCCGGTCAGGAGCTTCGGGCCCTTCTTTTCCCCGTTCAGAGGCCGGTAAAGGCTCACGTCCACCGTCTCGCCGATCATGCGGCGGAAGTGTTCGGGCGTCCGGAGCTCGCGGTCCATCCCGGGCGACGACACCTCGAGGATGTAGTTCTGTTCGATCGGATCCGCCTCGTCGAGCTTCGCGCTCAGATAGCGGCTGATCTTCTCGCAGTCGTCCGTGTCGACCGGGATCAGCGTTCCGGTCCTGTTTCCGTCCGCGTCCGTTTCCGCCTTTTCGGCCGTGATCCGGAGCGTCCAGTCCTTTCCCTCCTTCACGAATTCCTGGTACCAGAGGCTGTAGCCGTTCTCCTCGAAGAACGGGCCGAGCGTCCGGTTGAGGAATTCCATGAGATCTGCCTTTGCCATGGGGTTCCTTTCCGGGAGCCTGAGCTCCTTTCGTTCCGGGAGCCGCGGCTCCCTCAAAAATCAAAGAGTGGGGAGAGCCCACTCTTTGGATGCCAAAGATTCATTACGATAACGTACAGTAGAACATTACCATAGAAACGCGCGTAGCGCAAGCGTTTTTTCAGCCGAGGTGGAGTTTGACGTCTTCGTCGTCGTAGTCGTCGTACATGTCCTCGTTTTCGGGCGCGACGACGCCGACGAGGACCTGGTGGTTCGCGTTCATGCCCATGACCTTCTCGCCGGCCGCGCGGCTCTTCTTGACGTATTCGATGAGGTCGCGGTCGATGACCTCGCCCGGGCAGGCGATCGGGATCCCCGGCGGGTACGGGATGATCGACTGGGCGCAGATCCGGCCCTCCGCGTCGTCGATGTGGACGTATTCGCGTTCGGCGGGAACGAGCACGCGCTCGAGCTCGCGGGTGAAGACGTGGGACTGGATCTTCTTCGATTTTTCCTTGCCGACGTATTCGTGTGCGGACGCGATCTTCCGGAGGGACGCGAGGAAGCGGTCGAAGTGTTCGCGGGTGTTGCCGATGCCCGTCATCGCCATGACGATGTTGCCGGTGACGAGTTCGATGTAGATGCCGTCATTGAGCAGGAGTTCCTCGAGCTCGTTGCCGTCGATGTCGTAGGCGGACATGTCGATGTTGATCTTCGTCCGGTCGAGCATCGGGTGCCTGATGATCTCGAGGCCCTTGATCTTCGCGGCCTCCTCATAGAAGTACTCGAGGTTCTCGGCCCATTCGCGGATCAGCTCCTCGCCGTGCTCGAAGAGGATGTCGGCGTTGATGTCGAGCGAGGCCATCAGCGGATACGACGGGGAGGTCGATTCCATGACCTGGAGCTTGTCCTCAAGGACGCGCTCGTCGACGCGGTCGGAGCAGACGTTCAGGATCGCGGTCTGGGTGAACGAGCCGAGCGTTTTGTGGATCGAGTTGATGACGAGGTCCGCGCCCTGGTCCTCCGCCGCCTTCGGATAGCCGAACTCCGCGGCGAACCGGCTGAAGAACTTCAGGTGGGCGCCGTGGGCCTGGTCGACGATGAGGATCTTGTTGTATTTGTGGACGACCTCGGCGATCGCTTCGATGTCGGAGCAGATGCCGTAGTAGTTCGGGCTGACGACGACGACCGCGTCGGCCGTCGGGTTCTCGCGGATGGCCTTCTCGACCTCCTTCGGGGAGACGCTGCCGAGGATGCCGTACTCCTCGATCGCTTCGGGACGGATATAGGCCGGCTCGCAGTCCGCGATCGTCAGGGAGTTGAAGACGGATTTGTGGCAGTTCCGCGCCATGATCAGTTTGCCGTAGTCGCCGACGCAGGCGAGGATCGACGCGATCAGGCCGCAGGAGCTGCCGTTGACGAGAAGATAGCTGTCGATGACGTCGTAGAGCTTGCTGTACTTCGCCATCGTCGCAAGGATGATGCCTTCCATCTGGAAGAGGTTGTCCGCGCCGACGATCTCGGTGATGTCGCAGTTCATGACCTCCTTCAGGAAATCGTCGTAGCCGAAGCGCTCGTAAAACTGGGCGCCTTTGTGGCCGGGCATGTGGAACGATACGGGGTTTTCAGCGGCATGGGCCAGCAGGAAATCATAGATCATCGCGTTCTCCTGTCTTGTTTCGTTGTCGATAGACGCAAACGGACCCACCCCTTTTCGTCTGGCAAGTCCGTTTGTATCCGGTTGTTCAATGCGATTGCATTGTACGGTCAAACCCTTGCAATGTCAATGGTTTTCGGGGATTTTTTGCGCGCGGTTTTTTTGGTGTTCTTTTTGAAAAACTGTGCTACAATGAGAAAAACCGCGGAAACGCCCCGAAAGGAGCCCTTTATGGAAGACATCCAAAAACAATACGACGCGATCTTCGTCCGGAAGTCCGTGCGGAAATACCGTTCCGAACCGCTTCCGCCCGACGCGATGTTCGATCTCCAGCGCCACGTCAAAGAACTCGAACCGCTCCTTCCCGATATCCCCTTCGCGTTCGAGGTCCTGACCGGCGAGCACCCGACCGGCAAATTCGTCGTTCAGGCGCCCCAGTATCTCCTGTTCTACTCGAAGCCGGACGAACCGGGCGCGTGGGAGAACTGCGGGTATCTGCTCGAACAGTTCTCCCTGCTCTTCACCTCGCTCGGCATCGGGTCCTGCTTCCTCGGAAGCGCGAAGCCGCCGGCTTCGATGATGCAGTCGAACGGGCTCGACTATCTCTCGATGCTCGCGTTCGGGCTGCCGGAAGGCAGCGTGACGCGCGAGCGGGCCGCCTTTAAGCGCAAGCCTGTCGAAGAGGTGACCGACGTCGCGGAGGAGGCGGATCTGCTCGAAGCCGTCCGCCTTGCCCCTTCCGCGGTCAATTCCCAGCCCTGGCTCGTGACGGGCGTCCGCGGCGACCTGCTCTTCTGCCGCCGGAAGCCTCCGTTCTTCGGGCGGAAACACATGAACCTGGTCAACCGCATCGATATGGGCATCGCCCTCTGCCACTTCCGCCTCGCCGCCGCTATGGCCGGGAAACCGATCCGCGTCTCGCTCGATCCGGCCCAGGAACACTTCCCCGAGAAGCGCGCCGTCCCGAGCGGCTGCGTCTTCAGCGCGCGGGTGACGTACTGCACGGCCGCGCCCCCGGTCAAACAATACAAAGCGCCCTCCGTCGATTGACGGAGGGCGTTTTTTTCTGGAGGCGACACCCGGATTTGAACCGGGGAATAAAGGTTTTGCAGACCTGCGCCTTACCACTTGGCTATGTCGCCTTAAAAAATTGGCGGGGGTAGAGGGATTTGAACCCCCGGATGACGGAATCAGAATCCGT
>JAEEUO010000153.1 GCA_016286935.1 Bacillota bacterium
TAGCCGGCTCCTCGAATCATAGGGTTCCTTTCCGCATGAGGCATGCGATATAAAATCCGTCCGCTCCGCCGAAGCCGGAGACGGGGATCAGCTGGATCTCGTCGGCGCATTCCCATTCGGGCGCGCCGTTCAGAAACGCGCGGACGACGTTGCCGTTTTCGGCTGTCCCGACCGTACAGGTCGAATAGACGAGCCTTCCGCCGGGCCGGACGAGCTTCGCGCTCTCCGCGAGGATCGCGAGCTGTTTCGCCGGCAGGCTTTCGAACTCCGGATCGGGATCGCGGAGTTTGAGCTCCGGCTTCCGCGCGATCGTCCCGAGGGCGGAGCACGGCGCGTCGACGAGGACGCGGTCCGCGCTTTCGGGAAGAAGGAAGAGCTCGGCAGATGCCGCGCTCAGCGCGCTTTCGGGCGCCCTTCCCGTCGCGGCGTTCCGGACGAGGAGGCGCGGCGTCTTCAGTCCGAGGCGCTTCGCCTCCTTCCTGATCCGGCCGAGCTTCGCGCCGTTCACGTCGCACGCGACGAGCGTTCCCTCGCACCGCATCATCTCCCAGATCGCGAGCGTCTTTCCGCCGGGCGCGGCGCAGACGTCGTACACGGTCTCGCCGGGCTTAGGACCGAGCACTTCGACGCAGCGGATCGACGGCTCCTCCTGGATCGAAAAGAGGCCTTCCGCGTACGCCTTCGTATCGGTCACGCTTCCGCCGCTGACGATGAAGGCGTTCGACGCGATCGAGCTCATCCGCAGATTCAGCGAAGGCTTTTCGATCGCGAGGACGGCTTTGAGCGTCTCCTTCGACACGACCGAGGTGTTCGGGCGGATCGCGACGGGAGGCGTCTCGAGCGAGGTCGCGAGCATCATCTCCACCAGCTCTTCGTCGTAATCGGCGAGCCATCTGGTCACGATCCATTCGTGACACGAGTAGCGGAGCGAGAGCCAGCGGACGGGATCCGCCGCGCGGTCCGGAAGCGGCCGCAGCAGACGAGGGACCGGGGGAATCACCTTCACGCCGAAAAACGTTTCGCCGGATTCCGCCGTTTCGGGACCTTCCTCCGGAAGCGCCTCACGTCCGCGGAGGTAATTGCGCAGGACAGCGTTCACGAAGCCTTCACGGCCCTTCGCCACGTCCTTCGCGAGGTCGACCGTCCCGTTCACAGCAGCGTACGCGGGGATCGAATCGGAGAAGAGGATCTGCCAGAAGCCGAGCCGGAGAAGGAGTTTCTCCGCGAGTCCGAGCTTTTCGAAGGGCTGCTTCAGAAACGGCCCGATCTCCCAGTCGAGCAGGTATTCGTTCTCGAGAACGCCGTAGACGAGTTCGCGGACGAACGCGGGGCTGTCGGGTTTCTCACGTCCGATGTGGGCATTCAGGGCGAGGTTGGAATACGCGCCGTTCCGTTCGACGTCCCAGAGGACGGAGTATGCGGTTTTGCGGTTTCGGTCGGTCATCGGTCGGGTGTCATCGTCAGGACGGCGCCGGTCTTCAAAGTGTTGCCCTTGAAGAACTCGGCCGTCGGGAGCGCCTTCTTTCCGGGGAGCTGGATCACGGTCGCGTTGAGGAGCGAAACGGCGTATCCGTCCGCGTTCTCGCCGCAGGCGATTGAAACGCCCTTCGGACCGGCGGACAGGATCGTTCCGGCGCGGAGGGCCTTTTCGCGGCCGCCGCGTCCGGAGCTCGACGGACTGTTCTTTGCGGGTTCATCCGCCGCGAGGATCTTCAGCGGCTGGCCCATGTAATACGCGTACGCGCCGGGCCACGGACTCATCGCGCGGATCTTCCGTTCAATTGCGTCCGGGGACTGTCTGAAATCGATCAGCCCGTCGCGTTTGAACACCATCGCGGCGTACGTCGCGTCTTCGCTGTTTTGGGGTTCCGGAACGATCTCGCCTCGTTCGAGCTTCGGCAGCGTTTCGATCAGGAGCTCCGCGCCCGTTTCCGCGAGTTCGTCGGTCAGTTCGCCTGCGGTCTTGCGGCCGACGGGCGTCTCCCGCTTCGCGAGCATATCGCCCGTATCGAGTTCCGTGCCCATGTACATGATCGTCACGCCGGTCGTTTCGTCGCCGGCTTCGATCGCGCGCTGGACGGGGGCGGCGCCTCTCCACCGCGGGAGGAGCGAGCCGTGGACGTTCACGCAGCCGAGCCGCGGGAGGTCGAGGATCTCCTTCGGGAGGATCTGGCCGTACGCCGCGACGACGATCACGTCGGGAGCGGCTTCGCGAAGGAGTTCCATCACCGCTTCGTCGGCGAGACCCGGAACGGTCCGTCCGTCCGCATCCTTCCGCTTCAGCGTTTCGGGCGAGATCACGTCGATCCCGGCTTCCTGCGCGAGCGCCTTCACGGGCGTCGGCTTGACCTTCTTCCCGCGGTCGCGCTGCTGGTCGGGCCGCGTCACGACGAGCGGAACGTCATAGCCGGTGCCGAGAAGCGCGCGGAGGGACGGAACGGCGAAATCGGGCGTGCCCATGTAGACGACGCGCATCATTCCCCGTCCTCTTCCTCCTCTTCGGGGTCCTCGCCGACCGGGTGAACGTTCGTCGCCTTGTCGATGTAGAGGATGCCGTCGAGGTGGTCGTTTTCGTGGCAGAATGCCTTCGCGGTCAGTCCGACGCCTTCGTAGACGACTTCGTTGCCGTTGCGGTCGAGCCCCTTGATCTTCACGTGGGACGGGCGCGTCACCGTTCCGGTCAGGCCCGGGCAGGAGAGGCATCCCTCCTCCTCGGTCTGTTCGCCGCTCGCCTCGATGATCTCGGGGTTGATGAGTTCGTAGAGCGTCGTGTCGATGATGTTTCCCTCCTCGTCGAACGTCGGGATCTCGACGACGAACAGGCGGCGGAGAATGCCGACCTGGGGGCCGGCGAGACCGACGCCCTGGGCGTCGCGCATCGTCTCGACCATATCGTCGAGGATCATGCGGATGCGGTCGTTGACTTCCTTCACGGGGCGGGATTTCTTCCGGAGAACGGGGTCTCCTTCTTTCACGATGAGTCGTAATGCCATTGGGGACTTCCTTTCGTTTCGCTACGAAAAGCTGTAAGGGTTCACGTCGAGGCGGAAGACCCAGCGGCCTTCGGTCTCGCGCGCGATTTTCGTTTTCAGGGCCCGCAGGATCGGGTCGACGGTACCGGCGTCCTCCGGGCGGATCTTTAGGAGGAGCTGGTAGCGGTACCGGCCGTCCGCGCGGACGAGCCTCGCCTTCCGCGGGCCGAGGATGTTCTTGCGCAGGTCCGCTGGAAGTTTTTTCGTCAGCCACGCGCGGATCTTATCGGCGGCCTCCGCAGCGTCCTCATCCTTCTCGCACGAGACGACCATCTGGATCATGTCGGCGAACGGCGGATAGCGGAGCGCCTCTCGGATGAGGATCTCCTGGGCGTAGAACGAGCGGTAGTCGTGGGCGGCGGCCGTCCGGATCGCGTAGTGGTCGGGGGAGTACGTCTGGATGACGACCGTCCCCTGTTCCGTTCCGCGGCCCGCGCGGCCGGCGGCCTGGGTGATCAGCTGGAACGTCCGCTCCGCCGCGCGGAAATCCGGGATGTTCAGCGTGATGTCGGCGGCGACGATGCCGACGAGTCCGACGTCGGCGAAATCGAGGCCCTTTGCGACGAGCTGCGTTCCGATCAGGATCTTCGTCTTTCCGGCGCCGAATTCGGAGAGGATCTCCTCGGTCGCCCCCTTCCGGCTCGCCGTATCGAGGTCGAGGCGCGAAACGGGCGCGTCCGGGAAGAGCTTCCGGACCTCCTCCTCCACCTTTTCCGTGCCGATCCCGAAGGAGCGGATCGCGGTCGAGCCGCATTCCG
>JAEEUO010000154.1 GCA_016286935.1 Bacillota bacterium
GTGAGCGGCTGGGGGCCGTCCTCGGGCGCGTCTCCGGCGCTCGCGGCGCGGCGCGCCCGTTTGGCGTCGCGTTTGGCCGCTTCCTTCTCCTCTTTCGCGCGCATGCGGGCGACGCGCTTGTCGTTCTTCAGTTGTTCCTGCCGCTTTTCGCGCCGTTCCTCCATCTCGCGGTCGGGATCGGAAAGAAGCGTTTCCTGCTTTTTCTGTTCCCGCCGGAAGTCCCGGCTGCGGCTCCGTTTCACGCGTGCCATTCCGTTTCCTTTCTATTCGATGCCGCGCACGCCCCGCGTCGGGGCGTGGGGCACCTTCAGCGTGACGGTCGTGCCGAGTCCGAGGCCCGGGCTCGTGAGCAGGATCGTCCCGCCGTGCTCTTCCATGATCTGACGCGCGATGGAGAGGCCGAGGCCCGTTCCGCCCATCGCGCGGGACCTTGCTTTGTCGACGCGGTAGAACCGCTCGAAGACGCGCGCCTGTTCGCTTTCGGCGATGCCGATGCCGTTGTCCGCGACGTCGACCAGGACCCATTTCTTGCGGTTCTCGTCCGCCTCCTCGCGGATGCCGACGCGGATCGCGCCGCCGTCCTGGGTGTATTTGATCGCGTTGGAGAGAACGTTTTGGATGACCTGCTCCATGCGGTCCTTGTCCATCACGACGCGTTCGTGGAGATCGTCGGGGAAGACGGCCTCGATCGTCTGGCTCTTCTGGCGCGCCGTCATCTCCATCTTCGCGATGCAGCTCCGGACGAGCGGCACGAGGTCGAGCTCCTTCATCGACATCTTTTCCTGTTTGTGGTCGAGGCGCGAGAGCTGGAGCAGGTCCTTGACGAGGCGGTTCATGCGGTCCGCCTCCGAATCGATGATCGAGAGGAAGCGGCTGGCCGTCTCCGGATCGCTCGCGGCGCCGTCGAGCAGCGTCTCGGTGTAGCTCTTGATGTTCGTGAGCGGCGTCTTGAGCTCGTGGGAGACGTTCGCCACGAAGTCGCGCTGCATCGCCTCGGCCTTCTGCTGTTCGGTGATGTCCTGAAGGATGACGATGAGGCCCGCGTCCTCGTTTTCATCGTCCTTGAAACGGTCGTAGCGGAGGTCGAAGATGCGGCCCTTGTGATCGAGGATGTCGCGGACGCCGCCCTCCTCCGCGTTCTTCCACATGCGGTCGAAGCGGACCTCGCTTCCGAGCAGCTCCTCGACGCGGCTGTACGGGAACATCCCGCTTTCGGAGACCGGAAGCCCGAGCATGTTCCGCGCCGCCGGGTTCATCAGCAGCACGTTCCTCGTCTCGCGGTCGATCGCGAGGAGGCCGTCCGCCATGTAGCGGAAGATCGTCGACTGGCGGTTCTTCTCGCTCGTGAGGTCGGAGATCGTGAGGTCGAGCTCGCCCCGCAGCATGTTGAACATCTGGGCGAGCTGGCCGATCTCGTCGTTCGATTTGACGGAGACCTCCTGGGAGAAGTCGCCCTCGGCCATCTTGCGCGCTTTCTGGGTGACGTCCTTGATCGGGATCGTGATCGAGCGGGAGATGAGGAGCGAGAGGATGACCGTGATCGCGAGGGCGATCGCCATCGAGCGGAAGAAGATGGACCGCGCGCGCGTTTCGGTCTCGTAGACGTTCGACACGTCGGCGCGGAGGACGATGATGCCCTTGACGCCGCTCGTGTCCTGGATCGGATAGAGGAAGCTGACGACCGGAACGCCCGACGCCGTCGTCTCCTCGATCTCGGTCGATTCGCCGTTGAACGTCCGTACGACGAGCGTGCGGTCGAGGACCTCAAACGCGGAGATGCCGCGGTACCGTTCGTTCGACGCCGCGATGATCTCGAAGCTGTTGTCGGCGACGTAGATCTCCTCCGACAGCGAGTTCGACCACGCGGTGATGTCGTTCTGGATCTCGGCGCGGCTCGCGGAGAGGTCGTCGTACGACGCGAGGATCTGCATGTTCTCCGTGATGACCTTCGTGAAGCGCGTCCGGACGTTGTCCATCATGTATTCGCCGAGCTGGTTGATGATGAAGACGCCCGCGACGGTCATGGCAATCGAAACGAGGAGGATGTAGATCAGTACGATCCTCCATTGAATGCTTCCCGTTCTCGTTTTTTTCGCCGTTTCGTTCGTCGCCATGGGTCAGCCGGTCCCGTTTCAGTTCTCCGCCGGCCGCTGGAAGTAGTAGCCGATCCCGCGCTTCGTCAGGATGTATTTCGGATCGGAGGAATCGTCCTCCAGCTTTTCGCGCAGGCGGCGCACCGTCACGTCGACGGTGCGGATGTCGCCGAAGTATTCGTATCCCCAGACCTCGGTCAGGAGCTGTTCGCGCGAGAAGACGCGCCCCTCGCGTTCGGCGAGGTATTTCAGAAGCTCGAATTCGCGGAGCGTCAGATCGAGCGCGACGCCGTTCTTGCGGACCTCGTACCGGCCGAGATCGAGCTCGAGCGAGCCGAACGAGCGGATCTCGTCGGCCTTTTCGCTTCCGGCCGGGAAGATCATGTCCGTCCGCCGGAGGTTCGATTTGATCCGCGCGACGAGCTCGCGCATGCCGAACGGTTTCGTAATGTAGTCGTCGGCGCCGAGCTCGAGGCCGAGCACCTTGTCGACCTCCTCCTCCTTCGCCGTCAGCATGATGATCGGCACGGAGGATTTCTCCCGGACGCGCCGGCAGACCTCGAAGCCGTCCATGTACGGAAGCATGATGTCGAGGAGGATCAGGTCCGGGCTCTGGGAGAGCGCCTTTTCCAGACCGTCTCTTCCGTCGTACGCCGTGACGACGTCGTATCCTTCCTTTGTCAGGTTGAAGCGTATGATGTCCGAGATCGAGACCTCGTCTTCGATGACGAGCACGCGTTTCTTTCCGTCTTCCATTCTGACCTCCTTGTTACGGTAAGTAGTTGAGCGGATCCTTCGGCGTTTCGTTGATGCGGACCTCGAAGTGGCAGTGCGGTCCGGTCGAGTGGCCGGTCGATCCCATCAGGGCGATCTTCTGGCCCTGGTAGACCTTCTCGCCGATGTTGACGAGCAGTTTCGAGCAGTGGGCGTAGCGCGTGGAGATGCCGCCGCCGTGATCGATGAGGACGTAGTAGCCGTACGAGTCGTTCCAGCTCGACGCGATGACGGTGCCGCCGTCGGCCGCGTAGATCGGGATGCCCGTCGCGAAGGCGATGTCGATGCCCATGTGGAGGCGGCCCCAGCGCATGCCGAACGGGGAGCTGATGTAGCCCGCCGTCGGCCAGATGAACGTTCCCGTTCCCTCGCGCGCCGGCACGGGCTTCGTGCCGCGGACGACGATTTGATTGACGGGCTCGCGCAGGACCGTGTCGCTCGTGATCTCGGTGCTGACGACGGTGCCGTTCTCGCGCGTGACGACCGCGGAGACGCGGTGTTCGCCGTTCTTACCGGCCTCCTGGATCCACGATTCGCCTTGATAGACGGCGTCGTTGTCGACGTAGACCGTCTCGAAGGGCATCTCCGCCTCGTACGTTTCGTTCGACACGGTGACGACGGTGATCGCGGGCTTCGCGGCTTCGAGCGCGAGGTCCTGGCCGACCTTCAGCTTCTCCGTGTTCACGTCGGGGTTGAGCTCGTGGAGCTCGGCGACGGAGAGGCCCGTAAGGCTCGCGACGCCGCTGAACGTATCGCCGCTCGCGACGGTGTAGTGTTTCGACTCCTTCCGCGCGACGGAGATCTGTTCGAGCGCCTTATCGATCGTGACGATGCGGTTCGACGTCGTCGCCACGCGTTCGATCCCGACCTCCTCCGCGAAGGACGTTTCGGCGTTCGCGTCGCCCTCCGGCAGATAGGCCG
>JAEEUO010000155.1 GCA_016286935.1 Bacillota bacterium
TTTCGACGAATTCGAGCGGGTCCTTCGTGAAGTCGTGGTCGCTCCACGGCTCCTTGTTCCACACCATATCGGTGTGGGCCTGGAGGACGAGCGGCGGTTCGTTTTCGCGGCCGGGGCTCGCGTCCTTCCGGACGATGATGTTGTGGATCGCGTCGCGCCTGTACCAGAGGCCGCGCTCCTTCGCGAACGCCTCGATGAAGTCGACGATCTTCTCCTCGCAGAACGAGCCGCGCGGGATCCTGCTGATCTCCGCGAACCAGCGCATGCTGCGGGACTTCTCCAGAGCTTCTTTCAGTGTCATTTTTCGCTCCTTTCCGTGGTATATCGTTCGCGTTTCCGGCTGCGCCGCGGGGTTCGCTTCCGCTTCCCGGAAGACCGCCTGCGCGGTGCCGACGCGGTAGATGTCCGTTCCCTCGAAGATCTCCGGGAGGATCCGGTAGCTTTCGACGAAGCCGTTCAGGTCGAACCCGCCTCCCTCGGACAGGATCCGGTAGTCCCCCGTCCGGTCGCGCATCTCGTAGCCCGTGTCGCGAAAGCCGTTGTTGTAGTAGAACCGGTACCGGCGCGTCCGTTCGACGGCGTTCTCCGCCTCGTCGGACAGCGGCTCGATGTCGAGGATCATCGTCCTTCCGGCGTAGCGGCGGCGCAGCTTTTTCAGGATCGCCGTCCCGTATCCGCGGTTCCTGCGCGCCGAGACCGTCGCCGTGTAGAGCAGATACGCGTACGGCCCCGGGAGAAGGACGAACGCGAATCCGACGAATTCGTCGCCGTCCCTGTACGCGAAGAAATCGGCCCGTTCCGTCCGCGCGCAGGCGGTCAGGAAATCGAAGCCGATCCGTTCGATCTCGGGAAACGCCTCCTCATACAGCGCCTTTGCGAGCGCCGCCTCGGGGGTATTTTCCGTTACGGTTGTCGTTTTCAGTCGCGCGCACATTATCCGTTGCTCTCGATCTCCTCGATGAGCGCCTGGTAGACGATGCGCAGGTTCTCGTTCTCCATGCGCAGGTTGTGGACGAGCGACGCGGAGACGGAGAAGAGCAGCTCAAGGCCGACGTTCGGGTGGTCGCGGCAGAACTGCTGGAACGCGTCGAACGTGAGGGAGAGCGTATCGCAGTCCGTCTTCGCGCGGACCGTCGCCGAGCGGGGGCCGCGGTCGATCAGCGCCATCTCGCCGAACGAGCAGTGGTAGGTGTCGTTCAGCGAAGCGGTGACGTACGGATCACCGTACGGCGTCGTCTTCAAAACGTCGACGCTTCCCGAGAGCAAAAGGAACATCTCGTCGCCCGATTCGCCCTCGCGGAGGATCGTTGTGCCGGCGGGGAACGATTTTTCCTGCATCACCGCGGCGAGGCATTCCAGGTCGCCTTCCGACAGCCTGCTCAGAAGCGGGAAGGTCCTGAGGCCGTTGATCATCTCTGAATTCTTCTGCATATCAGATCTCCTCCGCAAGTACGATCGCGCCCATGTTCGTCCCGAGAACGTAATCGTCGGGCGGGTTGAGCAGCGGATGGTTCAGCTCGGCGTCCTTCACCGTCTTCAGCTTCTGGATGACCTCGCCGTAGTTGCTCGATTTCATCGCGTCCGCGAGGATGGAGTGTTTGATCGTCTTCTCCGCGCCCATGTTCTCGAGGACGCCGAGCGTGAGGATGCCCTTCTCCGCCTTGTTGAAGGCGCAGAGGTCCGCGTAGCGCTTTCCGCGCCACTCCTCGCCCACGGGAAGGATCTGGATGGAGATGCCGTTGCCGTTGTCGAACATCGCGCGCATGACGTTCGCCATTCCCGTATAGCTCGTCACGGTCGAGAGGATGTAGCGGCTGTATTCCTCGGTGTAGATGATCTCGTCGCAGTTCTGGGCCTCGAGATAGTTCCGGTAGCGCTCCGTCTGGACGAGCGCGCAGACGTGGCAGCGCGGGTTCAGCGACTTGATCATCAGCGTGCAGACGAAGATGCGCGAATCGACGAGCTCGGCGTCGAGGTTTTCCTGGGGCTCGCCGAGGACGAGCGCCGTCGAGGCCTGTTTGATGTTCGCGTTGAGAAGCGTCTGTTCTTCGGTGAAGTCGCCGCGGATGTACTGGATCCCCTTCAGGTCCTTGTCCATCAGGAGACTCTGGATCTTCAGCTCCGGAACGTTGTTCACGAGCACGATCTCATCCGTCGTCAGCGAGCCCGACTTGCGGAGAATATCGCCGATCAGCGTTTTGATGTCGTTTTTCCAGCCGATGATAACGACGTGATTGGAAAGGGACTGCACCTTTTTGATCCTCCTTGCCGGACTGTTTGTGTACGCGTTGATGCGGGAAGAGATGAAGCCGATGATCGTGGAGAGGAAGAGCATGCTGAAGAGGACGAACAGCATCAGGATCGCCCGGCCTGGCCATGTCTTCGGGATGTAGTCCGTATAGCCGCGGGCGAAGATGATGTTGACGTTGTTCCAGAGAAGGATGTCCCAGAACGTCTTTGCGCTTTCCGGGCCGCCCTCCGCGCGCCAGTAGTAATAACAGAGCACCGTATAGACGGCAAGGAAAACCAGCGCCCCGACAAGATACGGGCGCGACGCGGATCGGCTGGTTTTCGACGGATTCCTGTTCGTGCTCATTTCCGTTTTGCGATCGACCGGCGGAATGGTTTATGCCTGTATTATACCTTGCTTTTTACGCCGACGCAAAGAATGTTTCGGTTTTCAGGCGTTTCCGGCGCTCCGTTCGTATTATTTTTTGCATTTTAGAAAAAAGAGTGGTATATATTGTATATTATATTCATTCAAGGAGACACAGTACCGATGATCGATCCGAACAACCCGCTTCTCACCGGAGAGGCGATGGATTTCGAACAGTTCCAGCGCAACAACCGCTTCAAGGTAAACCACGCTCTGAACCACGTCCTCTGGTTCTGCATCCTCGCGGGACCGGCGATCGCGCTCGGCGTCCTCGGCGGCGTGTTCCAGCAGACGTCGTACGCGGCGTGCGCGATCCTGTCGGCGGTGATGTTCGTCGTCGCAGGCAGCAACTCCCTTCTTTTGAAAAAGAAACCGTACAACTACGTCCCCGGCATCTTCGCCCTCGTCGCGGTGTCGTTCCTGCTGTGCTTTATGAACGTTTCCCACATCTCCATCCGTCTGACGTGGTTCCTCGTCCCGTTCCTGAGCCTTCTGTTCTGCGACACGAAGGTCTACGTCGCCACCTCGGTCATGAACTACGCGGTGATGGCGATCGGAACGTGGCTCGAATCGACCCACTACGCGGAGATCCGCACGGACTTCGCGACGCCGCTCGCGGGCTTCATCAACATCTTCGCGGGCTGCACGATCGAAGCGGCCGTCATGTTCGCGGCCGGCCTCGCCCTCGGAAGAGCGACGGGCAACTACTACCGCAGCATGATCGGCCAGTTCGTCGAGACGCAGACCCAGAAGGAAACGCTCCAGGAGCAGCTCGGGATCCTCGACTCGATGGCGGAGATCTACGATTTCGTCAACCTGATCGACTTCAAGGAATCGACGGAGATGTCGCTCCGCGAGGAGACGCTCCGCAAGCGCACGATCGAACCGGGCCAGGACCACACCCATATGACCCAGGGCCTCCGCCCGACGATCATCCCGGATATGGTGGACGATTTCTGGCGCTTCACCGACATCACGACCGTTCCGGTCCGCCTGATCAACCGCAAGTCCATCGCCGGCGAATTCATCTCGAGCGAGAGCGGCTGGTTCCGTGCCCAGTACATCCGCGTGGCCGGAAAGATCGACCAGAAGCCGGACGTTGTCATCTACACGATCCAGA
>JAEEUO010000156.1 GCA_016286935.1 Bacillota bacterium
CTCATCGTCCCCGGATCGACGTTGATGTACGGGTCGAGTTTCTGCGCGGCGACCTTGAGGCCGCGCGCCTTCAGAAGGCGTCCGAGAGACGCGGCGGTGATGCCCTTTCCGAGGCCGGACACGACGCCCCCCGTTACGAAGATGTACTTGGTCATGGGAACCTCCTTACAGCCATTCCACCGTGGCAGGCGGTTTGGACGTGATATCGTAAACGACGCGCGAGACGCCGCCGACTTCGTTCGTGATGCGGTTTGAGACGCGTTCGAGCAGATCGAGCGGGAGGCGCGACCACTCCGCCGTCATGAAATCGTCCGTCGTGACGGCGCGGAGCACGACGGTCAGGCCGTACGTCCGGAAGTCGCCCATCACGCCGACCGACCGCACGTCCGCGAGCACGGCGAAGTACTGGCTGACGTGTTCGCCGAAGCCGGCGTCCTCGAGCTCCTCGCGGAAGATCGCGTCCGCCTCGCGCAGCAGATCGCATTTTTCCTTCGTGATCTCCCCCGTGATGCGGACGGCGAGCCCGGGTCCGGGGAACGGCTGGCGCCACACGAGCCCGTGCGGGAGCCCGAGTTCCTCGCCCACGGCGCGGACCTCGTCCTTGAACAGGAGGCGGAGCGGCTCCGCGATCTCCGTGAAGCCGATGTCCTTCGGGAGGCCGCCGACGTTGTGGTGGCTCTTGATGACGGCCGCGTCGCCCTTCCCGCTCTCGATGACGTCGGGATAGATCGTCCCCTGCGCGAGGACGTCGATCCTGCCGAGCTTTCCGGCCTCCTCCTCGAACACGCGCACGAACTCCGCGCCGATGATCTTCCGCTTCGTTTCGGGATCGGTCACGCCCGCGAGCTTTTCGAGGAAGCGCTCCTCCGCATCGACGCGGATGACGTTCACGCCGAGCTCGTCCTTCATCGCGCGCATGACGAGATCGCCCTCGTCCTTGCGGAGAAGGCCGTGGTCGACGAAGACGCACGTCAGGTCGTTTCCGATCGCCTTATGGAGAAGCGCCGCGGTCACGGACGAATCGACGCCGCCCGACAGCGCGAGCAATACTTTTTTGCCGTTCAGCTTTTCCCGCCATTCGCGGACGGCCCGTTCCGCGAAGTCCTCCATCGTCCAGCCGGGCTTCGCCTCCGCGATCCGGAACAGGAAGTTGCGCAGGATCTGCTGCCCGTGGGCCGTATGGGTGACCTCCGGGTGGAACTGGACGCCGTAGAGCTTCCGCTTCGCGTCCTCCATCGCCGCGACGGGGCAGCGGTCCGTCGACGCGACGGCGCGGAAGCCCGGCGGGAGCGCCGTCACGGCATCGGTATGGCTCATCCAGACCGAGCTCCTTTCCGGGACGCGCTTCAGGAGGAGAGAAAGTTCGTGCGTCAGCGCGGTCTTCCCGTATTCGCTGGAATGCTCCGCCGCTTCGATCCGGCCGCCCGCCAGATACGCGAGCAGCTGGTGGCCGTAGCAGATCCCGAGGATCGGGATCCCGAGCGTGAGGACGGCCGCGTCGAAACGGGGCGACGCGGGATCGTAGACGCTGTTCGGGCCGCCGGTGAAGACGATCGCCTTGTAGCCGGCTTCTTTGATCTCGTCGCACGTGATCCGGCCCGACGGGCGGATCTCCGCGTAGACGTGCTCCTGGCGGATGCGGCGCGCGATCAGCTGGCTGTACTGACCGCCGAAATCGAGAACGAGTACCTTGTCCATCTCCGGTCCCTCCCCGCCTCTATACCGTCAGATCGTCGGCTTCCGCCGCGTCTTTGCAGAGGCTCCGCGCCTTCCGGACGAGGTGCGCGGTCTGCTCCGCCGCGCGGCCGGTGTAGCGGGACGCGTCGAGGACGGTTCCGAGATCCGCCGCCGTCAGCCGGAGCTCCGGCTCCGCCGCGAGTTCCTCGAGGAGCCCGTTCGGTTCGCCCCTCTTCAGCCGCTCCGTGGCGCGCATCGAGCACTCCCGGATCGCTTCGTGGGCCTTCTGGCGGTCCGCGCCGCGCCTCACGGCCTCCATCAGGATGTTTTCGGTCGCGAGGAACGGCATGTACTCCGCGACGGTCTTCGCGACGACCGCCTCGTTGACGCGGAGGCCCTTCGCGACGTTCTGCGCGATCCTGAGGATCGCGTCGGTCGCGAGAAACGCCTCCGGCAGCGCGATCCGCCGGTTCGCGGAATCGTCGAGCGTCCGCTCGAGCCACTGCTGGGACGCCGTGAGCGGCGCGTTCATCGCGTCGGTCATCACGTAGCGCGCGAGCGAGCAGATCCGCTCGCACCGCATCGGGTTGCGCTTGTACGCCATCGCGGAGGATCCGATCTGGGACTCCTCGAACGGCTCGTCGATCTGGCGGTCATGCTGCAGAAGGCGGATGTCGGTCGCCATCCTTGCCGCGGACTGGGCGATCGCGGAAAGCGCGTTCAAAATGCGGCTGTCGAGCTTCCGCGGATACGTCTGCCCGCTGACGTCGAAGCACGAATCGAATCCGAAATCCGCCGCGATCCTCCGGTTCATCTCATCGATCTTTTCCGTGTCGCCGTCGAAGAGATCGAGGAAGCTCGCCTCCGTGCCGGTCGTGCCGCGGGACCCGAGAAAGCGGATCTGGGAGAGTGCGAAGTCGATCTCGTCGAGGTCGGTCAGGAAGTCCTGGATCCACAGGCTCGCGCGCTTCCCGACGGTCACGGGCTGGGCGGGCTGGTAATGCGTATAGCCGAGCGTCGGCAGGTCCTTCCACCTCTCCGCGAAATCGCAGAGGCGCAGGATCAGGCCCGCGGTCTCCCGCCGCAGATACCGGAGCGCGTCGCGGTACAGGATCAGGTCGCAGTTGTCGGTCACGTAGCAGCTCGTCGCGCCGAGATGGATGATCCCGGCGGCTTTCGGCGCCGCCTTTCCGTACGCGTAGACGTGGGCCATCACGTCGTGGCGGACCTCCGCTTCGCGCGCGCGGACGACGTCGTAGTCGATGTCCTCGAGGTGCGCCTCGAGATCCGCGATCTGTCCGTCCGTGACCGGAAGGCCGAGTTCCTTCTCCGCCTTCGCGAGCGAGAGCCAGAGCTTCCGCCACGTCCGGTACCGCGTGTCCGCGGCGAACAGCTCCGTCATATACGCCGACGCATACCGGGATGCGAGCGGGCTTTCGTATCGATCCGTCACAGTCGTTTTCCTCCTCACTTCCGTACGATGATACTGTCGCGCTCCGGTCCGACCGACACGTAGGTGATCGGGCAGCGGATCGCTTCTTCGGTGAATGATACGTAATCGCGGGCGGCCTTCGGGAGGTCCTCCCACTTCGTCACGCGGGAGATGTCGCACCCCCAGCCGTCCATCCATTCGATGACCGGCTTCGAATCGGCCAGCGCCGCCGGGAACGGGAACTCGTCGGTGAAGACGCCGTCCCGCACATAGCGGACACAGACCGGAATCTTTTCCATATAGCTCAGAACGTCGAGCTTCGTCAGCGCGATCTCCGTCGCCGCCTGCACCTCGACGCCGTAGCGCGTCGCCACGAGATCGAGCGCGCCGACGCGGCGCGGACGGCCCGTCTTCGCGCCGTATTCGCCGCCGGCCTCGCGGAGCTTGTCTGCTTCGGGACCGAACATCTCGGAGACGAACGGGCCTTCGCCGACGCACGTCGAGTACGCCTTGACGATGCCGATGACGCGGTCGATCTTCGCGGACGGGCAGCCGGAGCCGACCGGCGCGAACGCCGCCGTCGTGTTGGTCGACGTGGTGTACGGGTAGATGCCCGCGTCGAGATCGCGGAGAGACCCGAGCTGGGCCTCGAACAGGACG
>JAEEUO010000157.1 GCA_016286935.1 Bacillota bacterium
CAGTTTAATTCTATTCATTCCGCCGCGCGATATCAATCGTGCTGGACGCGTTTATTATTCCATGTTAGAATAATATTAAGAGGAGACAGGAGTCCTTCGCGTTCGTGAAGCCGAATTTCCCGCTTTCGTAGACGACGTTGCAGCGCTTCGTGACGCAGGCTCCGAACACGAGCGGCAGCACGACCGCCAGAAGAAAGACGATCACGAGAACCGTTCTGTTCATACGAGCACCTCTTCGAGCGCGCGGACGACGCCCTCGAGCCCGACGCGGTCTTCATCCGAAAACCGCGCGAACTCCGGGCTGTCGATGTCGAGCACGCCGTAGAGCGCCCCGCCCTTCCGGACCGGCACGACGATCTCCGAGTTCGACGCGCTGTCGCACGCGATGTGCCCCGAGAAGACGTGGACGTCCTCGACGACGACGCTCTCCCCGCGCACGGCCGCCGTCCCGCAGACGCCGTCGCCGAACGCGATCTCCGTGCACGCGATCTTGCCCTGGAACGGGCCGAGGATCAGCTTGCCGTCCCTGACCAGATAGAAGCCGCACCAGTTCAGCCGGTCCATCCGCTCCCACAGGAGCGCCGACGCGTTCGACAGGATCGACACGTCGTATCCGACGCCCTCCGAGATCGTGCGGAGTTCCTCCGCCAGTTCCTCATAATTCACCATATCGCTACTCCTCCCCCGTCGGGACCTTGTTCACCCGGACGCGTTCGACCCGGAGGCCGTCCATCGCGAGGACGTTGACCTGCAACAGGAACGGCTCCTCGCCCGCGAGCGGCTCTTCGCATTCGTAGAAGAACTCCTCGCCCGGCTCCGGGAACTTCTCGAGCATCTCGCAGCACCACCCGCCGACCGTATCCGAGTCCGCCTCGAAATCGGCTTCGGGGATGCCCATCATTTCTATGAATTCGCCGATCGGAACGTCGCCGTCGATCTCGACTTCGCCCGTCTTGAGCTCGACGACCTCCTGTTCGATCTCGTCCGTTTCGTCCCAGATCTCGCCGACGATCTCCTCGAGGCAGTCTTCCATCGAGATGACGCCGAGCGTGCCGCCGTACTCGTCCGCGACGATCGCGAGGTGCTGGCGGGCGCGCTTGAATTCCTGCATCACGGCCGGCAGCTTCGCCGTCTTGTACACGAACGTCGGCGGCATCAGCATCGAGCGGATGTCGACCGGCGTCTCGGGATGGTCCGCGATGGCCTTGAGGAAGATGTTGAGGTGGAGGACGCCGATGATGTGGTCGACCGTCTCCTCGTACACGGGAAGGCGCGAGTAGTCGGTCTCATCGACCTTGCGCAGGATCTCCTCCCACGGCTCGTCGATGTCGAGCGCCTCCATATCGACGCGCGCCGTCATGACCTCGAACGCCGAGATGTCCTGAAAATCGATCGCGGCCGTGATGAGTTCGGATTCGTCCTCGTCGAGCACGCCTTCCTCCTCCGCCGTTTCGATGATGTTCGTGAGCTCGGCCTGGGCTTCCTCGGCCGCCTCCTCCGGATCCTCCTCCTCGCCCTTCATCGGCGCCGTGATGAGGTTCACGAGCCACACGAAGAACTTGACGAACGGATAGAGCAGAAGGCCGAGCCCGCGGATCGCGTACGCGTTCCGGAGCGCGACGGACGTCGCGCGCTTCTTCGCCGTGATCTTCGGGATCGTCTCGCCGAAGATGATGACGGCGCACGTCAGAAGGACCGTTGCGATCCATGAATTCTGATCCGACCCCGCGACGACGATGAACAGGACCGCCGCGATCGAAGAAGCCGCGATGTTGACCAGGTTGTTGCCGATCAGGATCGCGCCGAGCGTGTCGTCGAACCGTTCGATGATCTTCAGCGCCCGCTTCGCGCGCTTGTCGCCCTCGTCCTTCCGGTTCTCGAGGCGGATCGTGTTCGCGGCGCTGTAGCCCATCTCCGACGAGCTGAAGAACGCCGAAAGATAGAGGCAGAGGAGGAGTCCCGCCGAAAGCAGGACGATGCGGAGGGTGTCCGTCATTTGCGCTTCCCCCCTTCCTCTTCGTCGTAGATCTCGCCGACGAGTTCCTCGAGGATGTCCTCGATCGAGACGAGGCCGAGCGTTTTGCCGCCCTTGTCCTGGACGATCGCGATCGACGCCTTGTGGAAGCTCATCTGCTCGAGCAGCTCATCCGCGTCCATCGTCCGCTTGACGAAATAGACCGGATCGAGCATCTTCCGGATCGGCGGGAGCTGTTTGCTCTTGATGTATTCCTTCATGAACGTGCGCACCTGGAGCACGCCGAGGATGTGGTCGACGTCGCCGCGGTAGACCGGGATGCGGCTGTGGGTCGTCGCCTGGATCGTGTCGAGGATCGCCTCGGGATCCGTTTTGATATCGAGCGCGAGGATGTCCTCCCGCTTCGTCATGATGCGCTGGACGTGCACGTCGCTGAATTCGACGGCGGCCTGGATGAGGTCCGAGGACTCCTCGTCGAGCGTCCCCTCCTCCTCCATGTCCTCGATGATGTCGATGATCTCGTCTTCCGTCACGGACAGCTCCGGATCCTCGTTCGCGTGGGCCGCGGCGGCGTTTCCGATCCGCGCGAGCAGCTTCGACACGGGCGAGAGGAGCTTCATCAGGACGCAAAGGACCCCTGCGCAGGCAAGGGTGCATTTTTCGGGATACTTTTTGGCGATGCTCTTCGGGAGCAGCTCGCCGAAGAAGAATACGGCCGCGGTCGTAAGGATCGTGCTCAGCGTCACGTAGGACAGGCCGAAGAGGCGCGTCACCTGGACGGTGACGATGGCGGCGGCGGCGAGGTGGGTGATGTTCGTGCCGACGAGGATCGCGGCGATCGCGTCGTCGAACCGGTCGGTCGCCCAGAGCGCCTGTTTCGCGCCCGGTTCGCCGCGGTCGGCCAGCGCCTTGATTCTATTGCGCGAGACGGAGGCGAGCGCCGTTTCCGTCACCGCGAGATAAGCCGCGCATAGCAGCAGGATAAATACGCATATCCAGGGGGATAAGTTAGGGGGAAGACTACTGTCGTCCATAGTCGGATACCATCTCCTTTCGTTTGGGACTACAAGCGCAATCATACAATATCGCGCGAAACGCGTCAAGAGGCTGCCGAAGCAGCCTCCTGACGTTCAAGTCCGTTTTTTGTTATTCCGGGATCTCCTCGGTCCAGTAATACTGGCCGTAGATGTCGGTGAAGCGGTACATCGCGTAGATGTCGTCGCCGACGTAGGTGTTGGAGATCTTGAGGTCGCCGCTGACGACGAGCTGCTCGCCGAGGTAGTAGCTGTCGTCGTACGAGCCGTCGTAGCGGTAGTAGTCGCAGAGGAAGTCGATCTTGTCGCCGTCTTCGATCTCGATCAGGCCCTTCGCGGAGGAATCGCTTTCGTTGCCGTAGACGGGCTGGGCGCCCGCGACGAACCCGTACGGATCCTCATCCGTGAAGAACAGGATCAGGCGGACCTGTTCGCCGTTCAGCATCGCGGGGACGTAGCCCATGATCGTGTAGCCGCCGTCCTCTTCGTTGCTCGTCGAGAGGTGGTAGTAGGCGACCGGCTGTTCGTCGATCGAGACCCACGTGCCGTCCGTCGCGCCGATGAGGTTGCCGTAGCCGTCGAACCAGTAGACGTTGTCGAGGCCGAGGTCGATGTAGCCCTCGCCGTCGTCGTAGAACATGTTGAGGTCGAGGCCCTGGACGAGATCCCACTGGGACTGGTCGAGCACGCAGCGGTAGTAATCGTCCTCGTAGAGCTGCCACACGAGCTTCGAGGCGTCGAAGCTGTTTT
>JAEEUO010000158.1 GCA_016286935.1 Bacillota bacterium
AACGCTTGCGTTTTCAACGAACAGGAAGCCTCCGCCCTTCACGCGCTCCTTCAGCGCCGGTTCGACGGACCGCCAGAGCGTCTCATCCGCCGTGACGGACGGATCGAGGTAGATGACGTCATAGCCCGCGAGAGGCTCCGCAAGCGCTTCGGATAGCGTCTGCATCCGGTCATCCCAGACGTTCCGTTTCGACGCGGCCGCGAGCTCGAAGACGCCCTTCGCCTCCGCCGTCATATTCACGAGCAGGCTCTGCGAGAGCTGGGAATACGCCGCCATCCAGGCGGGATCGCCGCCCGCGGTTTCAACGCCGTTTGCGCCGCTCCCGTCCGCGTTCTCCTGCGCGGGGTTCGGATCCCGGTAGAGCACGAGCGCGCGGAGATTCGGATCGGCATATTTCGGGAGATCCGCAAGCGCCATCGGCTCGTTCGCCGAAACGGCGAGTTCCTCCGGCAGATCCGGCAGGACGTCCGCGGGCGCTTCCGGCTTCGTACAGCCTGCCAACGACAAAACCGCGCTCCCGATCAGCAGGAGCGCCAAAATGAGCGCGGTTTTTCGTTTTCGGAGTACCTTGTCCAATTCGTTTCCTTTCGTCCGTCAGAGAGGCTCTCAGAGGCCTTACAGGCGGTCTTCGGCGCCCTCCTCCGGCCGTCAGCCGTACAGTTTCCCGACGATCCGGTTCGCGGCCCGCGCGGGCAGGACCTTTCCGAGGAAACAGAAGACCTTGTACTTTCCGCCGACCGTCACGAGCGGCGCGGGATTCTTCTTTCCCGCCTGGCGGAAGATGACGCGCGCGACGTCCTCCGGGGCGAGGCCGTTCCGCTCGTCCTTCTCCATCGACGCGACGGCGCGCTCGAGCTTCGGCCCGTAGACGCCCTCCCCCGCGGCGGATTTCTTCCGCGCGTCGGTGAAGCCCGTCCGGACGTCGCCCGGCTGGACGGCCGAAACGCGGAACCCGAACGGCGCAAGCTCGTTCCGGAGCGCGAGCGTATAGGCGTTGATCGCGGCCTTCGAGGCGCTGTAGAACGCCTGGAACGGGATCGCGAAGACAGCCGCGACGGAGCTCACGTTGACGATTGCCTTCCCGCCGCCCTTCCGCAGATACGGAAGCGCCGCCTTCACGGAGTTCACGCAGCCGAAGAAGTTGACGTCGAGCTGGCGTTTCGCGTCGGCCTCGTCGGTGTATTCGATCGCGCCGGAGATCCCGAAGCCCGCGTTGTTCACGAGCACGTCGATCCTCCCCTCGCGTTCGAAGACGGTCTTGTACGCCGCCTCGAGCGTTTCGGACCGCGTTACGTCGGCCGTCAGGTGGCGGACGAGGACGTTTCCGTCCGCGGCAAGAACGTCGCCGCCGCTCCGCGAGACCTCATAGACCGTATCGCCGTTCTCCGCGAAGAGAAGCGCCGTCGCCTTTCCGATGCCGGAGGAGCCTCCGGTCACGACACAGACCCGTTTCATGGTTTCCCTCCGTTACGCTTCCGCCGGAAAGCGGTCGAGTACGCGTTTGATGATGTCGAACGCCTCGTCGAGCAGCGCCTCGGTGTGGGACGCCATATAGCTCGTCCGGAGCAGGCATCCGTTCGGCGGCGTCGCCGGCGGAAGGCTCGGGTTGACGTAGACGCCTTCCTCGTAGAGCTCGTGGCCGATCGTGAGCGTCCGGATCTGTTCGTAGGTGTAGATCGGGACGATCGGCGTATAGGCCGTCTTCCCGCCCTTTCCGGTCGGGATCGTCACGTCGCGGAGCGGGATGTTCCGCGCGGTCAGGCCGTCGCGGGCGTACTTCGCGAGCGCCTGGAGGCGTTCGGGAAGCTCCGGATGGGCTTCGAGGTGGCGGAGCGCGGCGAGCGCCGACGCGCACGACGAGGGCGTGATCGACGCGCTGAAGATGAACGGCCGCGAGGTGTGCTTCACGTAGTCCACGACGTCCGCGCGGGCGGCCATATAGCCGCCGAGCGACGCGAGGGACTTCGAGAACGTGCCCATATAGATGTCGACGTCATCCTCAAGGCCGAAGTACGAGGCCGTTCCGCGGCCGCCTTCGCCGATGACGCCGAGGCCGTGGGCATCGTCGACCATCACACGCGCGCCGTACCGTTTCGCGAGCCGGACGATCTCCGGGAGGTTCGCGATGTCGCCTCCCATCGAGAAGACGCCGTCGGTGATGATGAGACAGCCGGCGTTTTCGGGGACCTCGTTCAGCTTCCGTTCGAGGTCCGCCATATCGTTGTGGTTGAAGCGGAGCATCTTCGCGTAGGAAAGCATGCAGCCGTCGTAGATCGACGCGTGGTTTTCCTTGTCGCAGATGATCACGTCGTGGCGTCCGGTGATCGCGGAGATGATGCCGAGGTTGGACTGGAAGCCGGTGCTGAACGTGCAGACGGCCTCCTTGCGGAGGAAGCGCGCAAGCTCCTCCTCGAGCTCGAGATGGAGACGGAGCGTGCCGTTGAGGAATCGGGACCCGGAGCAGCCCGTCCCGTAGCGGGAGAGCGCCTCGCGGGCGGCCTCGACGATCTCCTCATTGACCGTCAGGCCGAGGTAGTTGTTCGATCCGAGCATGATGCGGCGTTTGCCTTCCATCGTGACTTCGGTGTCCTGGCGCGATTCGAGCGCATGGAAATACGGATAGATCCCCATTTCGCGGACATCCTTTACGAGCGTAAAGGATTCGCACTTGGCAAAAAGATCGAGCATGGTGGTTTCTCACTTTCCTGTTCTATCTGTTCGCGGCCGGCCGCCCCGGATTAGGTGTACGGCCCCCGCGGGAGAACACAAGATTGCGGGTTTTGCAATATTGCTCTTCTGTATTCAGTTGTCGTCAATCCGCTTCGCCGAGCAGGCTGAACGTGTTCGATGAAGTGATCCTGACGGGGACGGTCTCTCCCGCTGCGGGAGCGCGTCCTGCGGTGAAGTTGACGAGTTTGTGGCCGGGAGTCCGGCCGGTGAAGAGGCCCGGATCGCTCTTCGATTCCCCCTCGCAGAGGATCGGGAGCGTCCTGCCGACGAGCGCGGCGTTCTTTTCGGCGGAGATCGCGTTGCAGACGTCGACGAGGCGGTTGAAGCGCTCGTGCTTGACGTCCTCGGGGATCTGGTCGGGCCATTCGGCGGCCGGCGTCCCCTTCCGCACGGAGTAGATGAACGTAAAGGCGGAGTCGAAGCGGACCGTCTCGACGAGGGAGAGCGTGTCGGCGAACTGTTCCTCCGTCTCGCCCGGGAAGCCGACGATAATGTCGGTCGTGACGGCGATCCCGGGGACGGCCTCGCGCAGCTGTTCGGTCAGCGCGACGTATTCCTCGCGCGTATAATGGCGGTTCATGCGGCGCAGGACCTCGGTGTTGCCGCTCTGAACCGGGAGATGGATGTGGGGCATGAGCTTCGGGCAGTCCTTGTACGCGCGGATCAGCGCGGGCGACAGGTCCTTCGGGTGGCTCGTCATGAAGCGGATGCGCTCCAGCCCCTCGATCTCCTGAAGATCGTAGATCAGATCGGGGAACGAGACGAGAAGCCCGCTCTCCGCGCAGCCCGGCGTGTCGTCGACGCCGCGGTAGGAATTGACGTTCTGGCCGAGGAGCGTGATCTCCTTCGTTCCGTTCGCGACGAGGCCCTTCACCTCGCGGAGGATGTCCTTCGGCGCTCTCGAGCGCTCGCGGCCGCGCGTGTACGGGACGATGCAGTACGTGCAGAAGTTGTTGCAGCCGTACATGATGTTCACGTACGCCTTGAACGCGTCGGTCCGG
>JAEEUO010000159.1 GCA_016286935.1 Bacillota bacterium
GCTTCTTCTCGTTGTACTTCTTCACCGCTTCGGTGAGCTTCGGCACGATCTTGAAGAGGTCGCCCTGGATGCCGAGGTCGGCCATCTCCATCATCGGGCACTTGTCGTCCTTGTTGATGGCGATGATGCACTCGGAGGATTCCATACCGGCCTGGTGCTGGATGGCGCCGGAGATGCCGCAGGCGAGGTAGAGGTTCGGGTGGACCGTCTTGCCGGTCTGGCCGACCTGGCGGGACTTTTCGATCCAGCCGTTGTCGACGCCGATACGGGACGAGGAGACCTCGCCGCCGAGTTCCTTCGCGAGCGGGCGGAGGAGATCGAAGCCTTCCGGTCCGCCGACGCCGCGGCCGCCGGAAACGAGGACCTTCGCGTCGGTGATGTCGACGATCTTTTCCTTCGGATGCTCGGTCGAGAGGATCTCAACGTTGCGGTCCGCCGGAACGAAGTCGACCTTGACCTGTTCGACGACGCCCTTGGCATCGGGGTTCTTCTCGGGCATTTCCATAACGCCGGGACGGACGGTGGCCATCTGCGGAACGTACTTCGGGCAGACGATCGTCGCCATGACGTTGCCGCCGAAGGCGGGACGCGTCATCTTGAGGAGGCCCGGATCGAGGCGCGCGGTCATTTCGGGGCTGGAGAGCGCGTCGATCTTGTCCGGCTGGAGAGAGGTCGTGCGGCGGAGGAAGTCCTGATACTTCGCGACGTCGATGTCGAGGCGCGTGCAGTCGGCCGTCAGACCGGTGTGGACGCGGCCCGCAACGCGAGGAGCGATGTCACGGCCGATCGAGGAAGCGCCGAACAGAACGATCGACGGCTGGTAGTCGTTGACGATCTGGGTAACGGCCTTGACGTACGGTTCGGTCATGAACGGCACGAGGTATTCGCTGTCGACGACGAGGACCTTTTTCGCGCCGTACTGGATCAGCATCTGGGGCTGGTCGGTGAAATTGTGGCCGAGGAGGACGGCGACGACGTCGTCACCGGAGTCCTTGGCGAGCTTGCAGGCTTCGCCGATGAGTTCGATGCCGACCTTCTGGACGACACAAACGCCGTTTTCGTCGACACGCTGTTCGACGACTACAAAGATGTCTTTTGCCATTTCTTTCGCCCTCCTTAAATAATGTGACGCTCGATCATCTTGGCCATGATCGCGTCGACGGCCGCTTCGTCGGAGAGTCCGGTCATAACCTTACCGGCCTGGCGGAGCTGTTTGCCGAAGGACTGGAATACGTTCGTCGGGGAACCCTTGAGGCCGATCCATTCGGGATTCAGATCGTCCTTCAGAGCGTCGAATCCCCAGACCTTGACTTCCTGCTTGTACGCGTCGGTGATGCCGGCGACGGACATATAGCGCGGCGGGTTGAGTTCGGTCAGAGCGGTGATCAGGCACGGCATCTTGATCTTGATCATGTGGGACTGGTCTTCGAACTGGCGACGGACAACGAGCGTATCGCCGCCGTCATACTCGAGTTCTTCCGCGTAAGTGACCTGGGGGAGGTGGAGCTGTTCCGCGATCTGGGGGCCGACCTGGGCGGTGTCGCCGTCGATGGCCTGGCGGCCGGTGATGACGAGGTCATAGCCGATCTTGCGGAGAGCCGTCGCGACGATCGTCGCGGTGGCGTAGGTGTCGGAGCCGCCGAATTCGCGGGCGGAGAGCAGATACGCTTCGTCCGCGCCCATCGCGAGCGCTTCGCGGAGGGCGATGTCGGCCTGGGGCGGACCCATGCAGACGACGGAGACGTGGGCGCCGTACTTTTCTTTGATCTGGATGGCCGTTTCGATGGCGGAACGGTCGTCGTGGTTGATGATGGAAGGAACGCCGTCGCGAATCAGGGTGTTGGTCTTCGGATCGAGTTTGACTTCCGCGGTATCAGGAACCTGTTTGATGCAAACACAAATTTTCATGTTTCGATTCCCTCCTATTTCAGTTTCATGGAACCGGAGATGACCATCTTCATGACTTCGCTGGTTCCTTCGTAGATCTCGGTGATCTTGGCGTCGCGGTACATACGCTCGACCGGGTATTCACGGCAGTAGCCGTAACCGCCCATGAGCTGAACGGCGTAGCGGGTCACCTGGACGGCGACGTCGGACGCGAAGAGCTTCGCTTCGGCGGCGAGCACGGAGAACGGTTCGCCGTTGTCTTCCGCGACGGCCGCTTTCCAGGTCAGGAGGCGGGCCGCTTCGATCAGGGTCTGGCATTCCGCGAGCTTGAACTGGGAGTTCTGGAACGCGACGAGCGGCTTGCCGAACTGTTTGCGGGCCTTGGCGTACTTGATCGCTTCGTCGAGGGCGCCCTGGGCGATGCCGACGGACTGGGCGGCGATGCCGATACGGCCGGAGTCGAGGGACTGCATGGCGATCTTGAAGCCGCCGCCGACCTTGCCGAGGACACGGTCAGCCGGAACGACGACGTTGTCGTAGGTGACGATGCAGTTCGAGGCGGCGCGGATGCCCATACGCTCGATGTTGTCGGAGATCGTGATGCCCTTCATTTCCTTGAGGTCGACGATGAAGCAGGTCAGACCGCGGGAGGCAGGGACCGAACGGTCGGTGATCGCGAATACCGTGCAGGTATCGGCGAAGCCGGAGTTCGTGGTGAAGATCTTGGAGCCGTTGAGGGTCCAGGAGCCGTCTTCGTTCTTCGTCGCGACGGTCTGGGCGCCCTGGACGTCGGAGCCGGCGCCCGGTTCGGTGAGGCCGAAGCAGCCCATCTTCGTTCCGTCGATCAGCGGACGGAGATATTTCTCTTTCTGTTCGGGAGTTCCGTTGTGGTAGATCGCCTGGCAGCAGAGAGAGGTGTGGACCGACATCGTGATACCGGTCGAGGCGTCAACGCGGGAGCATTCCTCCATCGCCAGCGCATAGCCGAGGTTGTCGGAGCCGCCGCCGCCGAGTTCTCTCGGGAACGGGATGCCGAAGAAGCCGTATTTCTGAAGCTTCGCCAGCAGGTCGAGGTCATAGGCCTCGTTTTCGTCCATGTCCTTCGCGATCGGCTTGATCTCGTTTTCCGCGAAGCTACGGAAGAGATGCCGCTGAAGTTCATGGCACTTATCCAGCTTGAAATCCATTCATGTACCTCCTAGTAAGTACGTTGAGTTGGGTTGTGCGGTTTTATTTGCACACAAATATTTTGCGGGTAAAACACCCACCTATGACTATATCGGATTGACAACAGTTTGTCAATCTAAATTCACGGCTTTTTTGGCGTTTTCGCAACGAAAAAAGCGATCCGTTCCGTCGCCGGAAGGGATCGCTCGGAGAGGCCGTCCGGATCGCGGTCCGCCGGGGGTCAGACGTCGAGCGCGCAGACGTCGGCAGGCGTTTCGCGGCGGACGGCGGGGAAGTCCTCTCCGCCGCGGACCATCACGGTCGCGGGCCGGGGGATGCGGTTGTAGTTCGACGCCATCGAGTAGTGGTACGCGCCGGTCGTGAGGCACGCGATGAGGTCGCCGCGCTTCGTTCCGGCGGGAAGCTTCACGTTTTCCTGGAGGATGTCGCCGCTCTCGCAGCACCGCCCGACGACGGAGCAGACCATGTCGCGCGGCTCGGTGAGATCGCGGACGGGCAGGATCGTGTACGGGGATTTATAGAGCGCAAAGCGGGGGTTGTCGGTCATGCCGCCGTCGACGGAGACGTAGTTCTTGTAGCCGGGGATGCGCTTGACCGTCCCGAC
>JAEEUO010000160.1 GCA_016286935.1 Bacillota bacterium
AGCGCGATGCGGTAATACTTCTCCACCGTCTCCTCGTCGTAGCCGAGCTCCCGCGCGAGCATCGCCGTGTACTGCGCGACGCGGGTGGAATGGCCGTTGGTGTATTTGTCCTTCATATCGATGACCTTCGCGAAGGCTTCCGTGATCTCGCGGATGAAGGTCGCGTTTTCCTGCTGTTTCTTTTCGAGCTTCTGGGTCTTTCTCGTGACGTACAGCTTCACGCACGCGCCGATGAGGAGGAGCAGAAGCGCGACGGAGCCGCCGATGAACCACGCCTGCTCGTAGAACGCCCTCTCCTTGACGATGCGGACGGAGACGTCCTTGCTTCCGCGCCCCATCGAGTCGTGGATCTGCATCAGGAAGTTGTACGTGCCGCCGCTGAGGTTCGTATAGTCCACGGGAAGAAGATCGCTCCGGCTGACGGTGGTGCCGGTGTGTTCAAAGCCCTCGAGCCGGTAGGTGACCTGAGGGTTGCTCAGCGAATAGCTGTAGACGTAGCTGTAAACGGTCAGCTTCCGGACGTCCGGCGGGATGGTGAACGACCCGTCCTCGCCGGGGTAGACGCGCTTGCCGTCCGTGTCGATGAACGGGACCGCGACCCTGAGGTCGTTGATGTTTTCAAAGGACGTCTCGATATTGACCTTGCAGACGCCCGTCGTGCCGGCGATGTAGAGATTGCCGTCCGGTCCCGCGTCGCTGTAGGAGTTCGCCGTCGCGATGCAGGGAACTCCGCTCGAGATGGAGTAATAGAGCGGATCGATCGGGCCGTTCGCGAGCAGGTCGGCCGTCGGCACGACGTAGATGCCGTTGCTGCTGAGGACCCACATATCGCCCTTGCTGTTCTCGACCAGATCGAAGTTGTTCGTGTAGGGGAATTTGTTGACCGTCGTGACGGTGTAGTCGGGCGACATCCAGGCGATGGCGCTGCTCGTCACGATCCAGATGACGTTGTTCTTCGGATCGTTCTTCAGGCGCAGGACGATGTCGGACGGAAGGCCGTCCTCGACGTTGATGCTCCGGATCCCGGACGCGCCGATGATGTAGATCCCGCCGCCGTTCGTGCCGAGGACGATATCGCCGTTCGTTCCCTCGCAGACGCAGAGGCTCTCGGTGTCGACGATGCCTTCCTTTTCGCCGTAGGATGCGATGACGCGGTCGCCTTCGATCACGTTCACGCCGCCGGTCAGCGCGAGAAGGATCCTGCCGTCCGCGGTCTCGCAGACGGCGCGCATGCTGTTCGAGAGAAGGCCGTCGCTCTGGGTGAACGCGGTCAGAACGCCGTGGTCGTAGCGAAGGACGCCGTACTTGCGCCAGGTGGAGATCCAAAGCCTGTTTTTGCTGTCGCGGATGACGGAGCGGATGCGGCAGCCGTCAAGGAGCGTGATCAGATCGTCCGCGCCCAGATCGGCGCCGGAGACCGTCTCCGCCTTTGAAAGCGGCAGGCTCCCGATGGGGCCGTACTCAGTGAGGACGAGCAGGCCGTTGTCCGTGGCAATGAAGACCTTTCCCTCGCATACGCACGTCGAGTTCACGACGCGCTCCGGAACGTCGAACCGTTCGAACAGGTCGGAGAACTGGTTGGGGACGACCTTCATCACGCCCTGGCGCGTGGAGGTGAACCAGAGGTTGCCCTGGTAGTCGGTCATGACGTGGCCGATGGAACTCGTCATCGGCAGATTTTCGAGCACGCTGAATTGTCCGCCCTCCAGAACGCCGATGCCGTACGAGGAGCAGATCCAGACCTTGCCGTCGATGTATTCCATCTGCTGGATATAACTCAGCGGCCGGATGTCGATCAATTCGTATTCGCCGATCCGGTCGGTGAAGTTCGCGTGATAAAAGCCGAAATCCGCGCCTTCGAAATAGACCCAGCCCGGCTTTTCGGGATCCGGAAGGATCGAGCCGGCGCCTTTGAACCAGGTCTCCTCCAGGGGCAGGAACGTCGTCAAAGCGCCGTTTTCGATCTTCAAAAGGTCGCCGAAATTCGTCAGGCCGTAGATGATGCCGTCGTTGCCCGTCCGGAGGTCGCGCATGTTCGCCTCGGCGATCCGCTCATCCTCCATCATGCGGAGGTTGCCGTCGCGGTCGATCGTTGCGATGCCGCACGTCGTCGCGATGTACATCGTTCCGTCCGCATCCTCGGTGATGGCGCGGATGTGGGCGGATCTCATGCCGTCGAACTTGTCCCAGCGGCGCAGCTCGCCGCGTTCCATCACGGCGACGCCGTTGTCGTTCGTGCCGATCCAGAGGCGGTCGAGGCTGTCGACGAAGAGGCATTTGACGCTGCTCAGGCCCGTGGTGGAGTCCATGCGCGTGAACGTATTGCCGTCGTAGCGGATCAGGCCGCCGTAGCTGCCGATCCAGATAAAGCCCTCGCTCGTCTCGGTGATCGCGTTCGCCTCCGACGTCGGAAGGCCGTTCGTGTTGTTGTAGAGGACCGCGGAGAAGCCTTCGCTGAGGCCTGTCGGATCGACGGAGACCGGCATGTTCACGATACCGGAGGCGTTTCGCGTCGGTTCCGCGGCGGATGCAATGCAAAACAGCTGCGATACGAGCAGCAGAGAGAGCATCAGACAGATAAAGCCTTTCTTCATCCGAATCCTCCGTTCGGCGATCCGAAGTCGTATACGCGGCCGGGATCTGAATACAAAACACAGTAAGTCAACTATAGTATACCACAGTTTTTTTACGGTGCCATCTTTTACGAAAAAAAAGCGGGCGCCTCCTCTTCCGGGAAAGGCGCCCGCCTGTGCTGTTTGTTCGTACATAAACGTCCGCCCGGTTTACAGGTCGAGCGGATAAGGGGGATTGGTTGCGTATTCGGGTCTGCAGTAATCGATCAATTCGTTCGCGTAATGGCCGATGTTCGCTAACGGCGTCGGGAGATTGGTCTCGTACGTAAACAGGAATTCCCCGTTGGACACGGAGAACATATAAAACTCCCGATAGTTTTCATACCCGTTTTCGCGCTCCTGATAGAGGAGAACGGTATCGAAATTCGTGCCTTCGATGCTGACGCCCGCGTCACGAAAATCCTGCGGCGTCATTTCCGCGACCGGCTTCTCTCCGGGGATCGCCGACAGCGTCGTCTTGATCTTCCGAAGCCGGATGTAATCGGCGTCCTCATTGTAGATCTCGGTCGGCTCTTCCGTGATCGGATAGTAATAATACGTGAGCTCGATCGCGGAATCCCACAGATCGGTCTTGTCGCTGTAGCGGATCTGGACGTCATCGTGCGGTCCGTAATAAAGCGACCAGGGAAGCCAGAAGCCGTAGTCGACGTGGAGGCGCGCTTCCTCCATGCTGCGGGACCAGCAGACGTGCCACACGTCCTCCGGAACGGTCCCGTCGACGGCGTCCTGCGTGCTGTCCGGCAGGTCCGCGGTGTGCTGCTGTTCGGCGGTTTCCTCGGTGCCGTACGTGTCGCGGGGCGGATTGACGTTCTCAGGATCCAGCGGCTTCCTGCAGCCCGAAAACACCAGCAGCAGAATTGCCGCAAGGAATAATGCGACCCCTTTTTTCATGACACCCTCCTCCGTTTTTTGCACGACGTGCTACGAAAAATGCAACTGCTCTTACTTTATCAATATAGCACGCTTCCCGGAAATAGCAAAGGATTTGTTATTCCCACTCAGCTTCGAGAGGAACTTTGCTATGCATATTCGGTTAGTTTAGTT
>JAEEUO010000161.1 GCA_016286935.1 Bacillota bacterium
TAGAAGCGGACGTGGAGCTCCGGATCCTTCCAGAGCGAGGCCGGCGCCTTCATCGTCTTCTGGGAAAGCGCGACGATCTTCGGGCTCATCGGCGGCGTGAACAGCGTATACGGGAAGAATTCTTTTTTGATGGGGTAGCGGGTCTTTTTCATGACGGGTTCCCTCCTTGTTTTCTTCGGTCGTTCCGGTGTCATGCGTTCGTTTCGGCGGTGTCATCCGGCAGGATCACGCGCCACGCTTCCGTCAGCCGTTCGACCGACCATGCCGCGTTGGCGGGGCTCGTCGACGGGAGCTTGACCGCCGCGATCCCGTTGACCGGGTAGATGTAACGCATGTACAGGCTGTGCGCCGTCCCGCCGTTCGTGAAGATCCGCCCGATCGGCGCGCCTTCGAGGATCGGCGAGAGATCGTTCGCGGTCACGTTCCGGATCGACGCGTCCGACGACCCCGTGATCTCGCACGACGCGATCACGTCCCACAGCGCGATACGGTTCGCGTGGAGAAACGCCTTCTTCTCCTCGATCGTCACCGGGACGGGCGACCCGAACACCGCGGCCGTCACCCGCCAGAACCGGTTTTGGGGGTGGCCGTAGAAGAAGTTCTGTTCGCGCGATTTCACCGACGGAAACGATCCGAGGATCAATATGCGCGATTCGCAGTCGAACAGCGGCGGAAACGGATGGACGATCATAGTGTTTTCCTTTCTGCGTTTATTGTACGCCGTTCCGCCTGATCTGCGCAACCGCCTTTTCTTTTCGCCGTCCGGACGGTATAATGGGGTAACGATCTTTCCAGACGGAGGTGCGGAGATGAATGTCCCGATCGATATCACGAATACGGTCCTGCGAACGGAGCGCCTGATCCTTCGGCCCTGGCGGCTGTCCGATCTCGACGATTTCTATGCGTACGCGTCCGTCGACGGCGTCGGCCAGATGGCCGGCTGGAAACCCCACGGCTCGAAGGAGGAATCGCGGAGGATCCTGGAGCGCTTCATCGACCATAAATGGACGTTCGCGCTCGAATACGGCGGCCGCGTCGTCGGTTCGCTCGGCGTCGAGAAATACGACGAGGAGCGCTTCCCGGAGTTCGCGGAGAAGAAGTGCCGCGAGATCGGCTTCGTCCTCGCGAAGGACTGCTGGGGGCTCGGGCTGATGCCGGAAGCCGTGCGCGAGGTCATCCGCTGGCTCTTCGAGGAAGAAGATCTTGACCTTCTCCTCTGCGGCCACTTCCTCCGCAACGTCCGCTCCGCCCGCGTCCAGCAGAAATGCGGCTTCCGCCACTACGCCTTCGGAACGTTCGAAACGAAGAACGACACCGTCGAGGACGATGAGATCCGGATCCTCACGAAGGATGACTGGCTTGCCCGCGCCTGAAGATTTTTCGTACTTTTCTTCCGACGAAAAACGCTCCCCGATCCGCAGAGAATGCGGTTCGGGGAGCGTTTCATTTCAGTTCGGATCGTTTCCGGCGTCAGTCGTAGATCACGTAATCGCCGTTGCGATAGACCTCGTAGTACTCGTATTCGTCGTTCGGCAGCTCGACCTTCGTCACCTCGGTCATATGATCGAGGTCGAGGACGACGACGTCATAGACGCTGACGACGTAGAAGAAGCCGTTGGCGTAGAGGCCGCGCGGCTCGCTCCACCACATGCCGTCGGAGCACCTGATCGAGCCCTTCAGGAAGAACCGCTGCGCGATCGCGTCGTAGCCGTAGACGACGTAGCCGTTGTCGGCCGGGAACGCGATGAGGTTCTTATCGGCGTCGACGAGGATCGCCTTGTGGTTGTAGAGCGCCTCGGAATAATTCGTGCCGAGCTTCAGCGTCGCGATCTCGCGGACGTCGTACGGGTCGGAGACGTCGAACATCGACATCTTCATGCCGTTCGTACGGCCGGTCTCCTCGTCCGCGTCGTAGCCGAGACCGAAGAGCAGGCCTTCCTTGAAGACGTGCATGTATTCGCTGAAGCCGGGGATCTTGAGGGCCGAGCGGATCGCGGGGTTCGCCGGATCGGAGAAATCGATCGCGAACAGCGGGTCGGTCTGGCGGAACGTCACGACGTAGCCGACGGCGCCGTCGAAGCGGACGCTGTAGACGCGCTCGTCCTTCGAGAGGTCGCGGATCTCGCCGATCACGTTCATGTCCATATCGAGGCAGAAGACCGCGTTCGTGTTCTCGTTCTTCCAGTTGTCGTTGTGGTAGAGCCCGGTGTAGCCGTCCGGATAGACGTGTTCGTCCCAGGAGTAGTTCCACATCTGGGTGACGATGCGGAACGTCCCGTCGTATTCGTCCATCGCGAACTGGTTGATCGGGTCGCCGGGCACGGAACCGGTCGCCATGAGCTCGGGACGGCCGCCGTTCAGCGCGATGCGGAGGATGTCGGTGAAGGTCCCTTCTTCGTGGTGTTTGACCTCGACGCCGTCCGCTTCCCGCGTCATCTCAGACACCTCGTCGCGGTAGTTGGTGAGCGTGACGTAGAGGTTCGAGCGGCTCATGTAGACCTGGGAGCCGCCGCCGAGGATGGACTGGGTCCCGAGCATGTCGCCGGTCGCCGCGTCCACGCCGGAGACGACGAGGTACTGGGTCGACGTCACGTTCGGCATGATCGCGATGCAGCCCGGTTCGAGCGGGCAGGAGGCCGGCTCGTCGCCGTCCGCGAACGTACCGTCGTCCTTGAGGCCGACGTTCGTGTAGTCGTACGTGCAGGGGACGTACACGCCCGGATCGAGTTCGGGCAGATCCGATTCGTCGATCGAATAGATCGAATAGTTCGTGATGAGGTAGAGGACGCCGTCGGTCAGGCGGGAGCTCAGATACGAGCCGTCCTGGGCAGCGGCGGTCTTTTCGACCGGGTTCGCGGGATCGGTCACGTCGTAGAAGACGACCTCGGTCTGGCGGTCGGTGTTATACCAGCCGTACCAGGGTCTCCGGTAATAGCCCGGCTTCTCATAGTAGCTGACGTCGGGTTCGGTCCAGGTCGATTTGTCGCGGATCACGATCAGCGTATCGCCGACGAGATACATATCGCGCGGATAGGCGGAGAAACGCTTCGTTCCGTCCGTCACGGGGCGGCTCCACTCGCTCGTGAGCTTCGTCGTCGACAGGAGCTTCGAGTCGGCGCCGGCCGCGGAGACGATGAAGAGTTTGTTGTTGCCGATCGCGTAGATGAACTTCCCGTTCGTCTTCACGATATCGGCCTCGTCGACGCCCGCGACCTGGAGGTTCGTCGTCGAATAGTCATCCGAGCCGTTGTCGGCCCCGCTGGCGGTATCGAGCGCGACATTTCCCGTTGCCGTCGGTGCCGTCGGTTCCGAAGCCTGGGGTGCCTCCTCCGGCATCGCGTAATCCACACTTCCGGCGTTCTTCGCCACGCCGTAGAAGCGGATGCCGGATTTGTACCAGATCCCGTTGTAATCCGCATAGCGATCGAAAAGCCCGGTCTTCTTCAGAGCTTCATAGACATCGTCGTAGCTCGAGGCGGTCATCAGCTTCGCCGCTTCGGTCTTCACGTCCGGCGTCAGATCGATCGTCGCCGTGTTCGGGCGCACGTGCCGGAAGGACAGGAAGCCGCCCATCAGCCCGACCGCGCTCGTCACGCAGATCATAAAGGACAGGACGCCCGCAAGCGCTTTCTGCCAGCCGCGCCAGCCGACAAG
>JAEEUO010000162.1 GCA_016286935.1 Bacillota bacterium
ACCCATTTTTTCACGACCGTCGTTTCCTGCGTCGTTTCATCCTTGACTTCCGTTTCCGTCCGGAAGAAGGGGATGAAGGAGGCGATGAGCAGCACGAAGAACAGCGCGAACAGGATGATGGCCAGCCGTTTTTTGCCTGCAAGATTCATGAATGCTTTCTCCTCGTGATGATGACAAGACCGACCGCGGCGACGATCAGCGGAAGCACGGTGGTCATGGCGACGGTCCAGCGGTTCGCTTCGGCAGTCGTGACTTCGATCTCGCTCTTGTCGAAGGGTTTGAGATCCAGTACCGCCAGTACGCGCTCGCGGCCCACGGCCTTCATCGCGGAGGAGAGGATGTCGTCGTTGGCGTAGGCGTTGGAGTCAAGATAGGACTTGCCCGCAAAGGTCGGGCTTCCGACCGCGATGACGTAGGAATAGTAATATTCGTTCGATACGATCCGGGTCTCGCGGGAGATGGTGACGAGGTTGTAGGAGCCGCGCTCCGTCACCATGCCGTCCCGGATGAGTTCGGAGGTGTCGTAGGATTTCAGCACCGTGGAAACGTCGCGGGAGCCGTTGAGGCCGCCGCCCTGTTCCCAGAGGATCTCGATGGGAGCCGCTTTCCGGATGATGGATTTCGGCGGGGTCGCCAGCGCGTTCAGGTCGGAGTAGATGGACGCGCCGAGGGTGTCCTTCTGGTATTCGGCCAGAATGGAGAAGCTGTCCACGGACATGGCGTGCTCCGTGTCGCGGATCATGGTCTGGCCCACGAAGGAGATGCCCCATTCCTCGAGGAATTCGTTCAGGTTGGTCAGCTTGTCCACGTGGGTGGGATCCCCGAAGACCATCAGGCATCCGTACCGGTCGAGGAATTTGTCGACCTTTTCGATCTCGTTGCGGGACGCGTCTTCCGCCTCCGCGCCGATGAAGTCGTATTCGGGATCGTAGATGACCATGATGCGGCAGTCGTCGTCGACGGCCTCCTGCTTCAGGTCGATCGGCTGCACGTCGAAGCCGTTCTCGGCGAAGAGCTCCATCAGGGTCACGGCGTCCTGCGTGTTCAGCGCTTCGCCGTGCTCCGTCGTGAAGCAGACGATCGGCTTCTCGGTCTGGGTGACCTGCATGATGCCGGAGATCATCCGCTTTTCGCCGGAATACGCCCACACGGTGGACGGGTCGGAGATATCGTTGAAGGTGAAGAACGCGGTCGCCGCGAAGTTGCGCACCTCGGTGCCGCTCGTGACGATGACGTTGGTGGTGTCGATGTCGGACGCCGTGGTCTGATAGAACTCACGGAAGAAGGAGGGATTCTTCAAGACCGAGATCGCGTCCACGTGCACGTTCGGGAAGGCCTCCTGCAGCTGCAGGGCCGTCGTGTAGATATAGCGCGTGTAGGAGGCGTTCTGGCCGTTCATCAGCACGTCCGGCTCGGACGCGAAGTAGATGTACACGTCCTCGGTGACGTCGGACATGATTTCCTTCGCTTCCTCGGAGAGGGTGTAGACCTGGTCCTTGGTCAGGTCGATGTACCACATGTACTTCTGCGCCAGCGCGGAAAAGATGATGTTGAAGATCACGACGATCGCAACGAACGCGATCGTGAAGACGGTCGCCACGGAACCGTACTTGAATCTGCGCGAATTGAAGAAACTGTTTCTGTTCATCCTGTACCTCCGGGCTCACGCGTATCTTCTTCTCTCGCACATCCGGACGGCAAGGAAGAGGAAAATGCCGGTGATGGAGAGGTAGTAAACGGCGGCGGCCACGTCGAAAATGCCGTAGGTGAAGTTGACGTAGCGGGAATAGACGGAGATCCACGAAAGCACCGCGCGGATCACGTAGGCGTCGATGAGGTTGTTGAAGATGGCCGCCACCACGAAGAGCAGCAGGATCCCCATCGTGCCGATGGAGGCGTTGACGGTGGATTCGGTCAGGGTGGAAACGAAGATCCCGACGGCGATGAAGGCCCCGCCGAGAAGGAGCATGGCGATCAGGCAGCCGACGGCGCGGCCCACGTTGGGCTCGCCGTATCCGAACAGGGGCAGATAGTAGACGCAGGAGACGAGGACGGTTCCCGCGAACATGGTCAGCGCAGCAAGGAATTTGGCGAACACCATGGCGGTCACGGAGACCGGGGACGTCATGAGCAGCTGTTCCGTGCGCGTGCGTCTTTCTTCCGCGAAGGAGCGCATGGTGAGCAGCGGCACGAGGACGATGTATCCGAAGATCATCATCTGGAAATACCCGGACACGTCAGACGTCTGGGACTGGAAGGTGGTAAACGCGAAGACGAACCCGGACACAGCGAGGAACACCGCGATGAACGCGTATCCCAGCGGCGTGGTGAAGTAGGTCCGCATTTCCTTTTTGTAAATAGCCAGCATCGGTTATGCCCCCCTTTGGCTGTCGGCTCTTTCGGTGATCCGGACGAAAACTTCCTCCAGATTCATGCCGACGGATTCGAGTCCGAGGATCGGCCAGTTCTTTTCTGCCATGGCGTAGAAGAGCGGCTTGCGCACGTCCGTTCCCTGCGCGGTTTCGAGCCGGTAGACGTAGCTGTCGAGTTCTCTTTCCCCGGTCAGCTCCGCGGAGGTGACGCCGGGGATGGCGCGCAGAGCGGGAAGAACGTCCTTCTGGGGACCGGCGACCTTGACGTCGTAGCGGCGGTGCTGGTCGACGGCTTCGGTGATGTTTTCGGTCTTCTCGTCCGCGATGATCCTTCCGTCGTTGATGATGATGATCCGGTCGCAGACGGACTGGACCTCGGAGAGGATGTGGGTGGACAGGATGACAGTATGGTTTTTCCCGAGGGCGCGGATCAGGTTCCGGATCTCGATGATCTGCTTGGGGTCCAGGCCGACGGTCGGTTCGTCGAAGATGATGACGGGGGGGTTGCCCACGAGCGCCTGCGCGATCCCGACGCGCTGCCGGTATCCTTTCGAGAGGTTCCCGATGAGACGCTTCTTCACGTCGTCGATCTTCGTGACCTTGCGGATCTCCTCGAGGTGCTTCACGCGGTTGAGCTTGCAGGCTTTGATGTCGTAGACGAAATTCAGGTATTCGTCCACCGTCATATCGACGTAGAGCGGAGGCTGCTCGGGCAGGAAGCCGATGAGCTTTTTGGCCTCGTCGGGATTTTCGAGGATGTCGATCCCGCCGACCTTCGCTTCGCCGGAGGTCGAGGACAGGTAGCCGGTGAGGATATTCATGGTGGTGGACTTGCCCGCGCCGTTCGGGCCGAGGAATCCCACGACCTCGCCCTCGCCGACATGGAAGGACACGTCGGTCACGGCGTATTTCGAGCCGTATTTTTTGACAAGATGGCTGATGTCGATCATTTAGGCTGATATACCTTTCCGGGAAAAATTGAGACAAAATCACAGATAGTCTGATTATATCACAGATTTATAAATAAATCTTGAACACGGGCTGAGATTTTTGTGCGCGGATGTGTTTTTTATGTGATGGAAAGGCATTTCGCGGGAAAGGGGGGGCCTGCGCGGGACGGGATTTTGAAAGGCGAAGCCTTTCAGTTCTTTTGCCCTATGCGGGCGGCACGGAGACCGGGTACGAAAGGCTGCGCCTTTCGGATTTCATTAAATCCGCTGTGCGCGGTGCACCGGGGAGGGCCCACTCAAGCCGTTGGCCCTCCC
>JAEEUO010000163.1 GCA_016286935.1 Bacillota bacterium
GCGTCGGCGCGTTCCGTGACGCGGCGGAGAAACTCAGGGAGAGTGGGCTCGGCGCCGTCGTGACGGAGGAGGCGAAGAACGGAAAACCGCTTCTCGGCATCTGCCTCGGGATGCAGCTCCTGTTCGAAAAGAGCTATGAATACGGCGAATGGGACGGCCTCGGGCTGATCCCCGGCGAGATCCGGCCGATCGCGGACGTCGTTCCCGCGGGCCTGAAGATCCCCCACATGGGCTGGAACGCGCTCGTCTTTCCGCGGCGGACCGGCGCGTACGATGACGTCGACGCGAGGACGGCCGAAACGCCGCTTCCGGACGGAACGGCAGGAGCCGCGAAACATCCGCTGTTCCGCTACATCGGCGAAGGCGACTGCGTCTACTTCGTCCATTCGTATTACGCGGCGAAGTGCGACGCGAACACGATCGCTGTCGCGGAGTACGGCGCGCCCCTGACGGCGGCCGTCGCGAAGGGAAACGTCGCGGGCTGCCAGTTCCACCCCGAGAAGAGCGGAAACGTCGGGCTTGCGATCCTCCGCGCGTTCGCGGAGCGGTGACGAAAGGAATGCCATGCTTCTTTTTCCTGCGATAGACTTATACGAAGGGCAGGCCGTGCGCCTGTACAAGGGCGATTACGCCCAGAAGACCGTCTACTCGGACGATCCCGTCTCCGTCGCTGCGGACTTCAAGGCGAAGGGCGCGTCGTGCGTCCACGTCGTCGATCTCGAGGGCGCGAAGACGGGCGGGACGCCGAATCTCGAACTCGTCACGCGGATCAAACGCGAGACCGGCCTCTTCACCGAGGTCGGCGGCGGGATCCGCAACCTCGCCGTCGCCGAGCGGTATCTCTCGGCCGGGATCGACCGCGTGATCCTCGGGACCGCGGCCGTCGAAGATCCGGAGTACCTCGAAGCGGCCGTGCGCCTTTACGGGGAGAAGATCGCCGTCGGGATCGACATCCGTGACGGGTTCGTCGCCGTGAAGGGGTGGACCGTGAACAGCGGCATCCCCGCGACGGTGTTCGCGCGGCGGCTCGAAGTGCTCGGCGTCCGGACGGTCATCTGCACCGACATCTCAAAGGACGGCGCGATGGCGGGCACGAACCGCGCGCTGTACCGGAACCTGTCCCTCGCGTTCGACCTGAACATCATCGCGTCCGGCGGCGTTTCGTCGCTCGACGACGTCGCGGCGCTGGCGGAGATGGGTCTCTACGGCGCGATCGTCGGCAAGGCGTACTACACCGGCGCGATCGATCTCCGGGAGGCGGTCCGGATCGCGGAAGGAGGCTCGAAATGATCACAAAACGCATCATCCCCTGCCTCGACGTGCGGAACGGCGAGGTCGTGAAGGGCGTGAATTTCGAAGGTCTCCGGTCCGTCGCGTCCCCTGTGGACCTCGCGAAGTACTACAGCGACTGCGGCGCCGACGAGCTCGTCTTCTACGACATCACCGCGTCTTCCGACGGACGGAAACTCTTCACCGACATCCTCCGCGAGACGGCGCGGAACGTCTTCATCCCGCTCTGCGTGGGCGGCGGCATCAACACCGTCGACGACTTCGACCGCGTGCTGAAATGCGGCGCGGACAAGGTCAGCGTGAACAGCGGCGCGATCCGCGACCCGTCGCTCGTCGGCGAGGCCGCGAAGCGGTACGGCGACCAGTGCGTCGTGCTCTCGGTCGACGTCAAGCGCGTCGGGGGCGAGTTCCGCGTGTTCGCCAAGGGCGGGCGCGAGGATACCGGGATGGAGGCGATCGGCTGGATCAAGCGCGGCGTCTCGCTCGGCGCGGGCGAGATCGTCGTCAACTCGATCGACACCGACGGAGTCAAAAAGGGCTTCGATATCGAAATGCTGCGGCGGGTCTGCGAGGCGGTAAACGTTCCCGTCATCGCCTCGGGAGGAGCCGGGAGCATAGAAGATTTCATAACGCTTTTCAGGGAAGTGCCGGACGTCGACGCCGGACTTGCCGCGTCGGTCTTCCATTTCGGACAGATCGAAATAAAAGACCTCAAGCGCCGGATGGCGGAAGAGGGAATAGAAGTCAGGAGAAACCTATGATCAACATCGACGAACTGAAATTCGGCGCCGACGGGCTGATCCCCGCCGTCGTCCAGGACGCGGCGTCGGGCAGAGTGCTCACCGTCGCCTATATGAACCGTGAAAGTCTTGAGATCACGCTCGAAAAGAAACTGACCTGCTTCTGGAGCAGGTCGAGAAAAGAGCTCTGGCTCAAGGGGGAGACCAGCGGAAACTATCAGCACGTCGTCTCGATCACGGCGGACTGCGACCGCGACGCGCTTCTCGTCCGCGTGCAGCCCGACGGCCCCGCCTGCCATCTCGGCAGTTTTTCCTGCTTCGATTACCCGCTTTTCGACAATCCCGAGCTCCCGGATTTCTCTCCGTACGACCTGTACGAACTAATAAAGGGAAGGAAGGACGATCCGACCGAGGGGTCCTACACATCCTATCTTTTCGACAAGGGGCTTGACAAGATACTCAAAAAGGTGGGCGAGGAGTCGACCGAGGTGATCATCGCCGGCAAGGCGGAGGACAAACGCGAGACGGTCTACGAGATAGCCGATCTTTACTATCACGTTCTCGTGCTTATGGTCGAGGCGGGGATATCGGTCGACGATATTCAAAAGGAACTCGCCTCCCGCCACGTGATCGACCGCAAGGTAAAACAGGAGAAGATGACATGAAAATCCCGCGCGGAAAATACGATCTGCACGTCCATACGACCTTCTGCGACGGAAAAAACACCGCCGAGGAAACGGTGCTGACGGCGATATCGCGCGGCATGGACGTCATCGGTTTTTCGGGACACAGCCATACGCCCTTCGACGAGAGCTACTGCATGAGCGTCGAAGGGACCGGGCGGTACCGTGAGGAGATACTGCGCCTGCGGAAAAAATACAGGGGAAAAATAAAGATCCTGCTCGGAATAGAGCAGGACCTGTTTTCGGATATTCCGGCCGAAGGGTTCGATTACGTGATCGGTTCGGTGCATTACTTTAAACTCGGAGACGAATACGTCCCGGTGGATCACACCGCTGCGATACAGAAAGCGGCGGCGGACAGGTATTTCGGCGGCGATATGATATCCCTTGCCGAAGTTTATTTCGACGAGGTCGCCCGCGTCGCGGAAACGACCGGATGCGATATCGTCGGACATTTCGATCTTGTCACCAAGTTCAACGAGGACGGCCGGACGTTCGACGTGACCGATCCGCGCTACGTGCGGGCCTGGCAGGCGGCTGTCGACCGGCTCATCCCGTCGGGCGCCCTGTTCGAGATAAACACCGGAGCGATAACCCGCGGCTACCGCAAAACGCCCTACCCGGCGCCCGATATATTCGGGTATATCAAAGAGCGCGGCGGAAGATTCATACTTTCGGGCGACGTTCACCGGGCGGAAAACCTGGGAATCAATTGCAGGTGGAAAGTTGTCGAAGGACATTGGCAATTGGACAGTGGGCAGTGAAATTAAAAGTAAAAAATGAAAAATTAAAATTTCACGCTTCACACGAGAATGAAGAACGGAAAATGTATAGTTGACACTGTTATACTTTTCATTTTTCATTCTTCATTTTTCATTTTCACTGCCCACTGACAACTTTTAAAAACTGCC
>JAEEUO010000164.1 GCA_016286935.1 Bacillota bacterium
TATAAACTCTTATATATTACAATAAACCTGTGCGAAAACCGATTCAAGTGAATATCGCCTGTATACAAGCCGTTCTCGCCTGTTTTTTCGCGCGGCCGGCGGCGCTTCGGACCGCTTTCGGACAGCGAAAAGGCCCGCAGGACAAAGCCTGCGGGCCTTTTCGTCTGAAAGGAAAAGAGGGATTATTGCACGGTTCTTGCGAGGAAAGCCGCCAGTTCGGCTTTCGTGATGATCTCGCGCGGGGCGATCGTTCTGCCGTCGCGGCCGAAGAGGATGCCGTTTTTCCCTGCCCAGACGATCGCGTCCTTCGCGTCGCCGCTCACCTCGTCGAGGTCGGCGAACGTCCGGCCGGAAGCGCCGTCCTGTTTCTTCCCGTAGATCGCGGCGTACCGCCAGAGCAAGTAAAGGGCCCGCTCCCGCGTGACGGGTTCTTCGGTGTCGAAGAAGGGCGGGAGGATGTGCCAGGTCGTCGTCCTTCCGGCGAGGGCGTAGAGCGCTTCGAGGACGTCGGCGCCGGTTGCGGGATCTTCCGGCGCGAACGTTCCGCCGGCGGAAAGGCGCATCAAACCGCGTTCCGTCACGGCCCGGACGTCGTCGTAATACCACGCGGCGAGCGGGACGTCGCGGAGACGGACGAAGGCCTCATCGCCGACGAGGAGATGATCCTCGGTTTCGTATCCGGAGACCGGAGACGGAGCGCCTTCGACCTTCGGATCGTTCAGCGCGGGATCGACGGCGTACCAGTTTCCGTCATCAAGCATCACGAGGCACCGGCTGTGGAGGCTTTCGGAGCCGTTCCGCTCCAGAAGGCCGGTCTGGATCCGGCAGGGGAGCCCGTAGGCGTCGCAGAGGACCTTGAAGGCCTTTGCGTAGCCGTCGCAGACGGGCCCTTCGGTCCCGCGGGAGCCGAGAAGGGCGGAGAGCGAACGGTGAGGCAGCGCGCCGATGGCGCTCAGGTCTTCGGAGGTGTTGTATTCGTTGTTCAGTACGAGCCGGCGGTTGATCGCGGCGGCGATGTCGCGGGGCGAACCGCTCGCGGGAAGGGCGGAGAGGTTCTCCTCGATCGCTCTGTCGCGCGTTTCGATCGCCTTTTCGAGGGCGCCTTCCTCCGCGTATTCGGGGAGGAGCATCGCGTAGCCCGTCTCGTCGGAGAAGATCAGGAACACGTAGTCGGTGACCGCTTCCCGCGTCACGACCGTAACGGCCTTGAGCTTCGTCGTCTCACCGAGCCAGAAGACCTCGGGATGGTCGATCTCGTATGCATAGAGGCCGGTCAGGACCGCGTCCTTCAGCGCGTCCAGATCCGCCTCGTAATCGTCGTTGCCTTCGTACTCGACCGAGCCGACGTAGAGGCCGTTGAAGGTCGGCGTACAGACGAGGTCGCCGGGGATCAGTTCCCCGTAGTTGAGGGCCAGAACGCCGTCCTCGTACCCGGAGAAGACGAACGGCGAACCGTCGAACAGGGAAACGGCCGAAGCGCCGCCCTCTCCGAGCGCGACGGCGCGGATAGATTGGCTCTCTCTGACGCTGACCACGACCGATCCGTAGTTGACATTAAGGCTTGGCGCGCCCTTGCTGTTATCCTGCCCATGGACCTGTCGGAGAATTCCGCCTGTTCCGAGCGCCCGCGCGCTGACGATGATGTCGTTCCGGAGCTTCAGGAGAGCGTTTTCGTACGGGTTCGGAACGGGGTTGGGGCCGGGGCCCGCGCTTCCGTTTCCGTCCGCCGGATCCTTGGGGGCGCCGTCCCTGTGGCCGTCATCTTCGGACGGTTGGCCGCCGCCCGCATCCGGCGGGACCGGGAACGGATCGTCGCTGAACCAGACGATATTCGTAGTTTTGCCGAGGCGCGGCTCCGATTCTTTGACGCCGTAGAACGTCGCCGTTCCGCTCGAGCCGTCGCGGAAGAAGACCGGCTGTTTGGAGGAGACGAGTCTGGCCTTGGAACCGCCGTCTTCCCCGTCGCCGGCGCCGCTTTTGCCGCCCAGGAGCACGCCGACGGTATCGCCGCCGACGAGGACCTTGTGTTCGCCCGAAGGCGTTTCTTTCACTGCGCCGGCCTGATCGTCTTCTTCCGGTACGCCGTCGTCTTCTTCAGGGTCGCCTTCGTTTGCGGCGGGCGGATTTTCAAGGATCTGCTGGAAGTTGTCCATCACGCCGTAGGTGCCGGCGGTAATGGTACCGTTCGCGGTGATCTTTCCGCCGCGGAGAAGGTCCAAAGCGGAGGATCCGGGATCGGCGGGACCGAGGAGCAGACCGCCGGGATTTCCGCGGTCGAGAAACGGCCCCGGAGCGGGTTGAATATTGGCGGAGGAAGCCTCATAGCGGTTGAGGCTGTCCGCGGACTGCTGCCAGGCGTTCGCGGTCCGGGCGGCGAGGATCTCCGCGGCACGGAGATTGGAGCTCGGGCCGGACGAGGCGAAAAGGACCCCCACACCCTCCGCATAGACGTTGAACTGGCTCCGCAGAGAGCCGTCCGGACGGACCCGGAAGATGAGATCGTCTTTGAAGACGACTTTGCCCGGGGCATCCGTATACGGACCGGAGCCGGAACCCTGCGGATCGGTGTTTTGCGGATCGGAGCCGGTGCCCTGCGGATCGGTGTTCTGCGGATCGGAGCCGGAGCCTTGCGGGTCGGTGGAAGGGGAGCCGGTGATCGTGAGCGGCGGAACGATGTTCGAGATGACGACGGCGCGGAAGCCCTCGTCAAAAGCGAAGCCGACGGTATCGCTCAGATCCGCTTCACCGTAGAAGAAACCGAGCTTTTCGTCGAACGCGTAGGTGTCGTTCACACCGATCTTGATCGAGTATTCGTACGTTCCGGCAGCGAGGATCTGGCCGGTCCCGCGGGAAAGCGCGGCCGCGGGTTCGGCCGCGCCGATCCGGGTCCAGTATTCGTCGAGGATCTTGAACGCCTCCTCCTGGAGAGGATCGAGGACGGCGCCGAATTCCGCGAGTCCCTCGACGGGATCGATCGCCGTGTGGATCGAAACGAGCCGGATCTCGGCCACGGATTCGGCGGTTGCCGGGTCAGAGACCCCGGTGTTCGCGAAGACGGCTCCGGGGAAGAGACCACTCAGCAGGAGCAGCACCGCGAGGATGCTGACGATTCTCTTAGTGAGCATAAAAAAGCCTCCTTGAATCCATATTTATAAATATGGAGATAGAATACCATATTATCGACTGTGAATCAAGATGTGTTTTTAGGAGGAACGCGCCGCTGCGGTACTGGAAAAACAAGGGAGCAATACAAAATAATGGTTGAACGCGCGCGGCCGTTCCGTTACAATGGAACGCGAAAGGAGTGCGCCGATGCGGAGACCGCTGCTGTTCTGGTGCGTCGCGGTCCTCGCGGCGTTTTATTGCGCGATCCTGCTCGGCGCGTACGACCTCGTCCGGACGGATCTGGCGCCGTACGCGGACGCGGAAGTCCTGTTGACCGGGCGCGTCGTCTCGGTGACGAAGGGCGACGGCTTTACGCGCGTGAAGCTGCGCGCGACGGCGGTGGAACGCGACGCGGACGAAGCGTTCGATCGGACGGAAACGGTTCCGGTCTCCGAGACCGTTCTTTTGACGCTTTCCGGCGACTTTCCCT
>JAEEUO010000165.1 GCA_016286935.1 Bacillota bacterium
TACGCAGCCCGTCATGCTTCCAATCAAAAGGAACGTTAATACCGCAACAGCAACTCGTCGGAACAAGTTCTGTGAGTTTTTGATTCGTTTCATTTCAACACCCCCTATGTTTATTAACAAGGGTTTTGTAAAAACGGATACGAGTAATTGTCTGTTATAACGGTTAATACGTTGTTCTTATTCAAAGATCTGAACGAGCTCCTGCATGATGTCCGCGATCGGGAGGTGCTGGGGGCACTTTTCCTCGCACTGGCGGCAACCGACGCAGACCGACGGGCGCTGGTGCTCGGGCGTGCGGCCGTACGCGGCGCGGGAGTTGTCGTCGTGGAAGATGTGCCACTCGTTGTAGATGTCCATCATGTCGGGGATGACGATGCGCTGGGGGCAGGGCATGCAGTACTTGCAGGCCGTGCAGGACGCCTTGATCAGGCCGTTGTAGATCGCACCGGCCTTGTCGACGAGCGCGACCTCCTCCGCGGAGAGGCTGTTCGGCGCCGCGTCGGAGAGGACGCGGATGTTTTCGTCGATCTGGGATTCCGCGTTCATGCCCGAGAGGATCGTCATGACCTCGGGGCGGTTCGCGACCCAGCGGAGGCCCCATTCCGCCGCGGACCGCTTCGCCTTCGCGTTGTCCCAGAGCGCCTGGACGCCGGCGGGGATGTTGCGCGCGAGGCGGCCGCCCTTCAGCGGTTCCATGATGACGACGGGGATGCCCTTCTTTCCGGCGTATTCGAGGCCCTCGAGGCCGGCCTGGTAGTGGGCGTCCATGAAGTTGAGCTGGATCTGGCAGAAGTCCCAGTCGTACGCGTCGATGATCTTCTTGAACGTGTGGAGGTCGTCGTGGAAGCTGAAGCCGGCCCAGCGGATCTGGCCGTTCTTTCTCTTTTCGTCGAGCCATGCGAGGCCGCCGAGCTCGTTCGTGATCTCCCAGATGCGCTTGGTCTGGTTGTGGAGGAGGTAGAAGTCGACGCGGTCGGTCTCGAGCTTGCGGAGCTGGTCCCGGAAGACGCCCTCGAGCTTCCCTTCGTGGTTGCGGGCGAGCCAGGTCGGCATCTTCGTCGCGAGATACGTCCGCTCGCGGTAGCAGTCGAGGAGAGCCTTGCCGAACACCTCCTCGCTGTGACCGCCGTGGTACATGTAGGCCGTGTCGACGTAGTTCACGCCGTTGTCGATCGCCTTGCGGATCAGGCGGATCGCTTCCGCTTCGTCGATGTTCGCGTCGACGCCGCCGATGACGGGGAGGCGCATCGTGCCGTAGCCGAGGGTGGATACGGGGACTCCGATCCGATCAAATGTTCTGTACTGCATCCTTCCAAATCCTTTCGCAAAAATATTTTTTGTGGGATTATTATGTAAACCGTTTTATAGATTTTACCATCGAAAGCCGCGTTCCGCGCGGGCCTTGATTTTTCCGAATCGCCCGCGCTTTTTTGAACTATTTTCCAAAAGTTATCCACGCGGGGCTGTGGATTATTCATTTGACCAAAAACATTGGAATTTCAACGTTTGTTTTTGTCAAGTGGTTTGTTTTTCCAAAAGTTATCCACAGGTTTTCTGTTATTTTCACAAGGGCTTGACAGGCACAAGGAAAATGGTGTATAGGGCCATTCACAGCGCGAGGAGCGCGTCGATCTCCTGGCGCGTCAGGCGGCGGTAATGGCCGGTCAGAAGGCGTCCGAGACGGAGCGTTCCGACGGCGATCCGCTCGAGATCGAGGACCTTGCAGCCGACCGCGTTGAACATCTTGCGGACCTGGCGGTTCTTGCCCTCGCGGATCGCGATCTCGACGACCGCGGAGTTCGCGTTCTGCTTCAAAACCGTCACCTTCGCGGGGGCCGTCACGTAACCGCCGATGTCGACGCCCTTCCGGAGCTTCGCCTCGCGCTCCTTCGTCACGATCCCCGAGACGCGCGCGCGGTACGTCTTCCACACCTCGTTCTTCGGGTGCGAGAGGTGGTACGCGAAATCGCCGTCGTTCGTCATCAGGAGCAGGCCGGAGGTGTTGCAGTCGAGCCGGCCGATCGGGAAGACGCGCTCCTCGACGTCGGTCAGGAGCTCGGTCACGACGGGGCGGTCCTTGTCGTCGCTGACGGCCGTGATATAGCCCTTCGGCTTGTTGAGGACGTAGTAGACCTTCCGCTCGGCCGTCTTGCCGCCGGTCGCGGGGCCGCCGATCAGCCGTCCGTCGACGGTGACGCGGTCGCCCTCCTTGACGTCGTAGCCGGGCTGGTCCATGACGACGCCGTTGATCTTCACCTTTCCGGCGAGCGTGAGTTCGTCGGCCTTCCGCCGCGAGCAGATCCCCGCCGCCGCGATGTATTTGTTCAGTCGCATTCCGGTGTCCTCCGTGTCAGCCGATCGTCCACGTTCCGTCGGCGGTCTGGGCGAGGCGCGTTTCGTAGAACGCCTTCACCGCGCGGACCATGAACGCGACGTCCTTCGTTCCCGCCGTCTCCATCGCGGAGTGCATCGAGAGCTGGGGCAGGCCGATGTCGGCCATCGGGACGGACACGGCGCGGGAGAGGATGTTGCCGAGCGTTCCGCCGCCGATCACGTCGGGACGGTTGTAGAAGACCTGGGTCGGGACGTTCGCGCGCCGGCAGATCTCCCGGAAGAGCGCCGCCGTCATCGCGGTCGTCGTGTATTTCTGGTTCGCTGTGAGCTTCACGACCACGCCGCCGTTCAGCGCGATCGGGTGGGCCGGGTCGGACTTCTCGGGGTGGTTCGGATGGGTCGCGTGGCCGTTGTCGACCGACAGGAAGAGCGCGTTCGCCTTCGCGCGGACGGAATCCTCCGCGTTCAGGCCGTACACCGCCTCGATCCGCGCCATCACGTCCGGCAGGAACGAGCCCGCCGCGCCCTGGCGCGTCTGGGAGCCGACCTCCTCATTGTCGAACATCGCCCATACGTCGCAGCAGTCGCCGCCTTCGGCCTCTTCGCCCGCGCGGAGGAAACCGTCGAGCGTCGTCGCCGCGGACGCGAGGTCGTCGATCCGCGAGGAGAGGTAGAGGTCCTCGTTCGGGCCGATGACGGTCGCGTCCTCGTTCAGCGCGAGGACGAGATCGAAGTCGACGATCTCCGCGCTCTCCGGGAGGTCCGCCGCCGCCTTCACGGCGTCGAGGAGCCCTTCCGGCGCGTCCGCGTACGCCGCGTCCGGAGCGGGTCCCGCGCCGTCCGCTTTCGCCGCGGTCCCGGGCGCGCCCGAGATCGGCTGCATATCGGCGCTCATGTTCAGTTTCGCGCCGAAGCGCCCTTCGCGGTCGAAGTGGCAGCAGAGCGTCGGGATCACGAGCAGCGCGTCCGTCGCGACGAGAACGGGCGCGATCCCGTCCTCCGTCCGGACGAACAGCCGGCCCGCGACGCGGAGCGGCCGGTCGACCCACGTCGTCCAGCGCGGTCCGCCGTACTCTTCGATCCGCGTTTTGCCGTATCCGGCGCCGTCCGCGTCCGCCTTCGCGACGCGGAACGTCGGGCTGTCGGAATGGGAGCAGGTCCCGCGCCAGCCGCGGAGACCGTCCGCCGGCATCCGCCAGGCGATGACCGACGAGCCGTTGCGCGTCGTATAGTAGCGGCCGCC